>CAYSLW010000172.1:0-4877 GCA_964431955.1 uncultured Candidatus Methanoperedens sp.
ATTTTCTCTCACTTGGGGTTGGAAGAGCAACACCATATGGGATTTATGACGTAAATATCGATGAGGGCGAATTCGTGGCTCTTATGGGTCCCTCGGGAAGCGGAAAATCCACCTTGCTGAACCTGATCGGGCTTCTGGATGTTCCGACATCAGGGGAAATCGTTGTCGATGGCGTTGACGTATCATTCCTAAATGAAAACGAGAGAGCAGATTTCAGGTTAAAAAAACTCGGGTTTGTTTTCCAGTTCTTCAGCCTGCTTATGGAACTGAATGCACTTGAAAACATTGCTCTTCCCATGATAATGGATGAGCGAAGATATGACCGCGCCGCAATGCTTCTTGAGCTTGTGGGTATAGGAGACAGGGCGGCACATACACCAAATGAACTCTCTGGCGGGCAGCAGCAGAGGGTAGCCATTGCCAGAGCTCTTGCCAATGAACCTGCCATACTGCTGGCAGATGAACCGACTGCTAATCTGGATACTGAGTCCTCGAGCCAGATTGTGAATATATTCAGGGAATTGAATGAGAAGGGGCAGACCATACTCATGGTGACCCATGAACCTGAGCTGGGCGAGAAAGCAGATAGGATAGTCAGGCTTAAGGACGGGAAAGTGGTTTCATGAAAGGAAACAATCAGGCATGGTAGTTCGATAATATCTATCAATAAATAATAAATCTTTTTCAAGTATCTTCTCATTTTACCCTTACTTCTCACCCAACTCCGCCCTTACCACCCCCATCACCCCATAATCCCCCATCCATACCTTCTCTGTCTCCAGCAGGTTAATCCTCTTCCTGTAATACGGTGCATCCAGCACCAGCGTCTCATACTCCCCGCCCTCCCCGGCGATATGCACCTTATACTTCCTGTGCAGCGCCTTCAGGTCTTCGATCATCCTCTCATCAAAGCGCCTTCCCAGCCACGATTCGTCCATGCCCGCAGCCGCCACTTTTACCATCCTGATGTCCATACACGTAATCATCTCTCGAATCAGGCTTTCTGGCTCATGATGCCATAATGGCGCATACATCGTAAGCCCCAGTTCCTCACAGATGCGCCTCACTCGCGAAGCCTGGTACTCAGATTCGATGGCTCCCACCGCAACGCCATCCACTTTAACGCGGCGCAGGGTATATCTTAGGTCATCAAGCTCCTTTTCCTTTTCGCCCGATGAGGTCTCGGATATTAGCGGTATCCCACATGCATGTGAAATCATCTCAGTGAGATGTATGTTTGCAGAATGGAACATGTAAGAGTCAGGATTTGCAGGCTTTATCGTAACAAGATGCGTGACATCATGACCTTCCTGCAATGCCTTAACTATCGCAAAGGATGAGTCCTTGCCCCCTGAAATCAGCGCTGCCAGCTTCATTCTTCTTCGGTCTTCTTTTTCTTTTCCCTCTTATCTTTTCCACCCTCAAACTCTTCAACGTCAACCACATTGAGCGCCGTATTTCTCAATACCTTGCCTATGGTCGATTTAGCGATCCTTGCCGCATGCTCCTCGCTCTCTGCATCATATACCTTCATTTCGAGCAGGATTCCCACAAGAGCCGTCCCTGCCGCCATGAACACGCTGTCAAAAGCCTCACCGCACGCCGGGCAGCTTGTCGTGCCAACCTCGATTTCCACGAAGTTCAGGTCAGGATTGAGCAGTTTTCCGACCTCGGAAATCGCTATATTCATCGCATCTTCAACGCTTTCTATACTCTTCACAAGCCAGGCGGCTTCAAGCGTAACAATATAATTTGCCATTGTATTCCTCTTTTAAATTGTAAACAGGTTTTCATCATTCACTTTAAATATACCCAGCTTTACGCCGGCATCCAGCCATGCATGCCCGTAACTGAAGCATACGATGGCGTTCACCATGTCCCCGTCTTTCTGGAAATGCACACCGTCATCATAATAGGAGCTTGCCATGGTGGAATAGTCATCCGCGACTTTCCTCAGATGTGAATTCTCCTGTGGAGATATCTCAAAAGCTTTGAGCGCTTTGTTTAGCATGCCCTCATATCTTTTTACTTTCTCCTCGAGCACTGCATGCGTTTTCATTTTATCGTATTATACTAGAAATCAGTCATTATCCTGTACTGGTCTATTTCAGGCTGTTTGAGTTCTTCTAAGAACTGTTCTGTCATGGAGCGCACGTCTTTAGCTTTGGTGATTGCCCGCCCCACCACGACTATATCAGCGCCTGATTTGAGCGCTTCCTTTACAGTGTCCACGCGTATGCCTCCTGCTACCGCTACCAGCAATCTTTCTGATAGCTTCTTCATGGCTGGTATGTCTGCCCACGCATGTTCTGCTTTGTTTTCAGTATCGATGGCTCTGTGAAGTTCCACCACATCAGGCTTGACCGTGAGCGCTTTTAACACTGAGAGCGGTTTCTCGACATTCAGCATGTCGATTACAGCGTAGATGCCCGTCTTCTTGGCTTCCTTTATCGCTTTCTCGATTGTGGAAGCAGGCGCAAGTCCTGAAATAACAATGGCGTCAGCAGTTGCATCCGCCACCATGCGCGCCTCAAGATTGCCTGTGTCCAGCGTCTTTAAATCCGCCACTATGAATGCATTCGGGCGAACCTCTCGTATGGCATGAACCACATCCACGCCATATCTTTTAATGAGAGGCGTGCCTGCCTCGAAAATCAGGTGGTCGCTGTGCGGTATCTGTTTTATTATGTTCTTTACAGCATCGATATCAGGTATATCGATGGCAACCTGCAGATAAGGAGGATTCCATAACCTCACGACCTTGAATCCCATTATGGGGTGCATCGTTCTATCTTTCTCGTACATAAGAGTCTTCCTGTCCGGGAATCCCTGCATTGCCCTCTCGATCGCAAGTTTTGTGGCGCCGTAGTTATAGCGGTATATCTTATTGTAATCCTTGGCTTCAGGGTGGATGAATACGCTCACCACAAGCGTCAGGTCTTCAAGCTGGTCTTCGGGAATAATCCCTTCCTGCACAGAGTCTGCCACTGCTCTCGCAACAGCAGTTTGAGCAGGACCGAATATCTGCGCTGCCTGAGCCATATTTTTAACCGTTACTTTCGGCACAATGAGGGTAGCGGGTTTTGTGAGCAGGTTTGGTCTTATGACAGAGAGAAGAGGGGTATGTCCCATGGACAATTGTGTGAAACCATTCGCAAAAGCCTGTCCAACCGGACCTGTTTTTTCTCCGATGATCAAATCAATATGAGCCAGTTCTGGTCCCTCGCCGATTAATGCCTCGCCTACTAAAAACAATATTACACCTCACGGCTTATATTGATACTTTAGTATATATGTATTTCTGCAAAAGAGAACGTTAGATTAATATGAGACTTGGTTAAATATTGTCATAGAAGGCAGGATGGCAAAAATAAAAAGCATAAAGGGCTACAGATGGCATCCAGAGGAGAAATACTGGAGCCTTCCGTCAGACAACGGTATTCTGGATAGGCTTGCATTAATGCATTGAAATTTTATTACGGTGGGATTTTAAAGAAAAATTTTGCTTATGATATTAAAAGACCAAAGAAAGACAAAAAGCTGCCTGTTGTGATGAGCAGAGAAGAAGTTTTCAGGATACTCCTATCCATTCTCAATGTAAAGCATAAGGCAATTTTGATGCTCACCTATTCTGCGGGATTGAGAGTGAGTGAGGTCGTGAAGTTAAGGTACGAAGATATCGACGCTGAAAGAAAGCTCATTCACCTAAAAAGTGCAAAGGGGAGAAGGGATAGGTACACGATGCTTTCGGATGTGGCGCTGGAAACGATAAGGAAATACCTGAAGGAATATGGTCAATCAAGATGGTTATTTCCAGGAGGTGATAGGGCACAAGAGTTCAAAGACAACAGAGATATATACGCATGTAAGTAACAGGGATATAGGGAAGATAAAAAGTCCGTTGGATAGCTTATGGATAAAAGGAGGAGATAATGAATGATTGAAGATGTTCGACCAGAGGGATGTATATACGAACCAAGTTCGGATATATCGCCAAATTGGGGGATATACGAACCAAGTTCGGATATACGATGTTAGGCGACATCAGGATAGATGAATATGAGCATCACACCAGATTTCATCCGTACTGAAATCGAGAAACAGAGCTACGAGATCTCACTTCATGCGGATGACGAACGAATCGCAGACGGTTTAACTGTCTCTCAACTGGAGTTTGCATTATCGAATTGTGAAGTTATAGAACAATACCAAGATGATCCACGTGGGGAGAGTTGTTTAGCGATAGGTTTCACTCCTGAAGGAACAGCAGTTCACGTCGTCTGTGGCAAGAATCCCTCAGGACATCTGATTCTCATTACAGTCTATATTCCAACTACGCAAAAATGGCGAGATCCGTATACAAGAAATCGATAAAGGAGGTGTTAACCTATGGTAAAGAAATATAGTGATTGCTTCTATTGTGGAGGAGCTGTGGAAGAACGGCTTATGCCTCGTGAAGTTAGATGGCGAGGTCGTTTATTCATCTTTGAAAATGTTCCTATGGGCGTCTGTACACAATGTGGAGAAAAGGTACTAAAGCCAGATGTAGCGAAGGCAATTGATCGTACCATCCATGAGCAGAGGAAGCCAATAAAAACTATCCAAGTTCCTGTCTATTCATTATGCCCTGACGTCGCCTAACAGAGCGTATCTGGCTTCGTGCCTACTGCTGCGCCCAAATTCCCCCTGGGAACTTCAGATACGCTCAGGACGTTGTATGAAATGCTTGGGAGGCTAACTCAATGACCTGAACAGTTTTGATTTTCCCCCCTACAACTTAAAATCAACATCTGTAGTCTCCTTCAGTAAATCCTTGCTTCCGCAAGCTGTTCATGAAGAAGTTCAGATGCAAGATAATTCGGATTAACTCCTTTTCT
>CAYSLW010000173.1:0-4752 GCA_964431955.1 uncultured Candidatus Methanoperedens sp.
AAATGGACATAATAAAGCGCAGAAGAGACCGCATGGAGATGATATTCGATATTCTGAATATTATTAGAAACCATCATAATTCTATAAAGCCTACACCTTTGTTGAGACATTCAAATCTATCATCACAAAGTTTTTCAGAATACTTTAATGAATTACTGGAAAAGGGTTTTATCAAAGAGATTACCGACGAAAATGGAAGGAAGTTCCTTACATTGACTGATAAAGGTTTTAAATATCTGGAAAAATACAAATTGATTTTAGGTTTTATTGAAGAGTTTGAATTATAGTCATTTTCCATTATGGTTACTTTCTCATATCACTCATTTACCTGTTTAAGCCCATGTTACCCTTTTTTCAACAATATCCTGTTCCCCATCCCATCCC
Source organism: uncultured Candidatus Methanoperedens sp. (assembly GCA_964431955.1). Taxonomy (GTDB): domain Archaea; phylum Halobacteriota; class Methanosarcinia; order Methanosarcinales; family Methanoperedenaceae; genus Methanoperedens. The sequence continues at coordinate 385 of CAYSLW010000173.1, forward strand.
TCTGGCGCAATATCAATCCCCGCCGCTCAAGCCTGTCAAGAAGCCTGCTCACTTTCGGCTCAGAAAAACCTGTCTTTAAAATAAGTTCCCTCTGTAATATCATATCACCATCAACGATTTTCTGGAATAATATCTTCTCATCGCCATCAAGTATATTGGCGGCTAACATGGCTGTGCTTTTACTTTCCTGGATTCCTGCGATATCTCCTTTTAATTCAAGCGTTTCTTTTTCCTTTGAGAACAGGATTATGTAAAGGAAAGACATACCTCCAAGCCACGCAGTTATGATGAAAAACAACACTTCATTCAATGAAAAATACGAAGCCCCCTCTATTGGTACTGCCCTGCCGTTCTCTAAAATAAGCTGTACTGGACCTGTCGCCAGCAGTCTGTCAATCAGCAGAAGCACTGAAATGATTAACACGATAGCTGATATTAAAATGCCATGCGTGCCAATATTAACTTTGAGCGCCATTTTAACCTTCAGGTATGTATCGCAATAATTGAAGAACATAACAAGAAGGAGGAAAGTAATAATCTGTTAAAGTTATTCCAGCTTTTCTATTCCAACCTTCTTGACGAACGGTTTATTAATCTTATCAGGCATCCATGCAGGCTTGTTCTTGGGTGCGTCCACAAGCTCCTTCCAGCCCTGGAATATATGCACCTGCTTGGTTCCACGCTCCCGCAGCCTCAGTTCAACGGGCGTATTTTTTGTCCCTCCAATTCTGTTAGCCGCTTTAAGCGCTGCCTGGCGCGGCTGGCGTCCCATGAAAACACTGCTCTCCGTTCCATTCTTGCTTCTTAAAACAAAACTCTTGGTTTCTGCCATATTCATTATCTCCTCGCAGCCTTGCAGACTGCGGCACTAAATACGCATTATCCACTCATAAAACTAATTTACATGAATAAACGTGCGGAAATCATTCATTCGCGGGTCTGCATCTTCGCAGCCGCAAGCGTGTGCTCCATCAGAATCGCTATGGTCATAGGTCCCACGCCTCCCGGTACAGGCGAGATTAACTTCACCCTGGGCAGAACATCGTCAAAATCCACATCTCCGTATACTCTTTCGTCCTGCCACGTTATGCCTGCATCGAACACGATTGCATCCTGCTTCACCATGTCGGCTTTGACAAGCCCGCGCACGCCCGCAGCCACAATGAGAATATCAGCTTCTCTTGTGTGGCTTTTTAGGTCTCTGGTGAACACATGACATACCTTGACTGTTGCATTGCGATTCAGGAGCATAATGGCGGCAGGCTTTCCAACCACGTTGCTATGTCCAACTACCACCACAACTTTTCCCTGCGGGTCTATATTAAACTCTGAAAGTGCGCGGATAATACCCTTAGGCGTGCACGGCACAAACCCCTCTTTTCCCATGAACATCTTTCCCATATTGATGGGGTTAAAACCGTCCACGTCCTTCTCGGGTGCGATGCGCATCATCACTTCGCGTTCATCGATATGCTTTGGCAATGGAAGCTGCACCAGTATTCCATGTATCTCATTCCTGCGGTTCAATGTCTCAATTAACTCTACTATCTCCTCCAGTCCTGTGTTCTCAGGAAACTTGTGGTCGAAGGATGCAATGCCCACGCGTTTGCATGCCCAGTGCTTGAGCTTGACATAGAGTTTCGAGGGAGGATGCTCTCCCACGAGTATGGTAGCGAGAGCGGGTAAAATGTCTCGCTCTTCGATGAATTTTTCGACCTCTTTCTTGACTTTGGCTTCTATACTTTGCGCTATTTTCCTGCCGTCTATAATGCGAGGGTCTGTGACTAAAGGTGGCTCTTGCATCAATAAGCCTCATCATACGGGATAGGGAACTGTTTGCAAAGCGAAAGTGTGTTTTTCTTTACCTTATTTATTGTTTCTGGGTCATTCATGTTGTGAAGGATTTCATCGATTGCCTGTGCAATAATCGCCATCTGCTTTTCTTTCATCCCCCGTGTGGTGGCAGCCGGCGTCCCGATGCGGATACCGCTTGTGATAAATGGGCTCCTTGTCTCGAAAGGTATGGTGTTTTTATTCAGGATGATTCCAGCCTCTTGGAGTTTTGCCTCAGCGTCCTTGCCCGTGATATCAAGAGGCGTTAAGTCAACAAGCATCAGGTGGTTATCCGTGCCACCCGAGACAAGCTCAAAACCACGGGAAGCGATATCGGATGCTATCTTTTTTGCATTTGCTACTATTTGTTTCTGGTAATCAATAAAATCCTTATCCATTGCCTCTTTGAAAGCAACAGCCTTTGCCGCGATGACGTGCATGAGAGGACCACCCTGTATGCCCGGGAAAACACTCTTATCGATCTCTTTCGCATACTCTGACTTGCACATTATCATGCCTCCGCGCGGACCTCTTAGCGTCTTGTGGGTTGTCGTGGTAACAAAATCGGCGTACGGTACAGGATCACAGTGTATCCCTGCTACAATCAATCCGGCGATGTGCGCTATGTCTGCGAGTAAGAATGCATCCACTTCGTCGGCTATCTCCCGAAAGCGCTTGAAATCAAGCTCGCGAGGATATGCGCTTGCACCCGATATAATAAGTTTTGGTCTATGTTTTCTTGCAAGCTCAGAAAGGGTATCGTAATCTATGGTTTTGGTTTCACGCGAAACGCCGTAAGGCACGATATTGAACAACTTTCCTGAAAAATTCACGTGGCTGCCGTGGGAAAGATGCCCCCCATGCGACAGATCCATGCTCATAATCGTGTCCCCGGGTTTTAAAAAAGCAAGATATACAGCCATGTTTGCCTGTGTTCCTGAGTGGGGCTGCACATTGACGTGTTCTGCCTTGAAGAGTTTCTTTGCCCTCTCGATAGCAAGAAGCTCAGCTTCGTCTACAAACTCGCATCCACCATAATATCGTTTTCCCGGATACCCCTCTGCGTATTTATTTGTCATTACAGAGCCCTGTGCCTGGAGCACGGCGCGACTTGCGTAGTTCTCTGATGCTATCAGGTTCAGTTTATTCCTCTGCCTTTCTGTTTCATGTCGCATTATTTCGTAAATTTCAGGGTCGATTGTTTTTAATGACATAATGATTCCTTTTTTGTTTATGATTGTATGATTCTAACTTTCCGTCCTTCTATTCTTAGCCTGTTTTCGACAACCAATTTCACAGCTTCGGGATAAATCTTGTGCTCCTGTTCAAGTATCCTGTCTGCAAGCGTTTCGGCAGTATCGTCTTCTTTCACTTCAACGCATCTTTGCAGGATTATAGGTCCGCCGTCTATGCTTTCATCCACAAAATGAACAGAGCACCCAGCCACTTTCACGCCATGGTCAAATGCCTGTTTCTGTGCGTGAAGACCGGGAAAAGCAGGAAGAAGTGCAGGGTGGATGTTGAGCATGTGGTTTTTATATGCTTCGAGCAATGTATGCCCAACCACTCTCATATACCCCGCAAGCAGTACAAGCTCAGAATCATAATTTTTCAATATACTCAGAACTTTTTCCTCATATAATTCCTTTGACGGGAATTTTTTTGGATCGATAAAAGCAGCTTTTATTCCGTGTTTCTTTGCGCGTTCCAGTGCGTATGCATCGCCAGCGTCGCTTATCACTACAGTGATTCGTGCCTTCAAATAGCCATTTTCAATGCTGTCTATGACAGCCTGAAGGTTTGAACCTCTTCCTGAAGCAAGCACTGCTATATTCGTCATGAGATGCCCTTATATACTTCAGGAATATAATAGGTTTTGGTTTACTTGTGTTTATAAAATTCGGTTAGTAAGTCGTTCGTGCTGTTGATTTGCGCTTTTGCCAACCCCACAGGGCAATCTGGTATGTGCTTTTCGCCGCATTTTAAGCATGCAGTTTCAAGAGCACGTAAATAATCAATTTTCGATGAACTATGTTGGGTCAAACATCTCACCTCGTTTGTAATACAACGTGGGAACGAATAAAGCTTTTGTTATGCAGGATTTTGGAATTACCGTAATAAACTCGTAAGATTTTAATATGTCATGTGGTTATTAAGTTGAATGGAACATGCCTGAATTAAAAAGCGACGAGTATAAATTATCTGTAATCATAAAAATTCTTTATTAAGTTTCAGTTACAAGTTTAATCGCATCCTTCGGATGCACGGCTTCTACTCCATTCGGTTTTAAAAAACCATGCGCATTTACTGCCTCTCTAAAATCCTTGTAAGGAGCCTGAGAAATCGTATCCTCTTCAAAAAGAATGGGTGATACCGATGGTCAACAAATGCATTTCCACTAATCGTCCAATATTTTACCGTATTCTGCATGATCTGGAAACCATAAATTATCCATTCTCTAACCATTATCTTTACAACTAAATGTCGAAGACTTTTTAGCCCCAATCAATTCTGCAAGTGAAGGCATCTTAAAAC
>CAYSLW010000174.1:0-4699 GCA_964431955.1 uncultured Candidatus Methanoperedens sp.
CACCGCCGCCGGCGCCCTCACCTGCCTGCACATCACAGAGAACAGGGCGGATGTGGGGATAGGCTGAACATAGCTCGCAATAACACACGAAAGCTATATACACCGTAGTGCATGACTGCATAATCAGACATGGCAAAAAAAATTGGTGCAGATGAATGAAATGGTTTAAAGACCTCCACTATCGGCACATTCGATTAACATACGAGCGGCAGCAGCATATCGAGACCGACCATCCTGAGATGTTTGGGCAGCTCGACAAAATACAGGATGCTCTGGCGAATCCTGAAATAGTTGTCAGATCAAGAACAGACCCAAATGTTGAGCTGTTTTATCGGCGCTATAGTATTACACCTGTCACTGAGAAATATCTATGTGTTACAGTTAAAGTATTAGTTGGTGATTTGTTTATTATAACGGCATATTTCACAGATACGATAAAAAGAGGTGAGATATTATGGGAAAAGAAATAAAAATTTGGTATGACAAGGAAGGAGATTACCTTGAGGTCCTCTTTGAGCGAAAGGCTGGATATTTCAGAGAGACAGAAAACGATGCAATAATGGAAAAAGTTGATAAGAAAGGAAACATTATCGGGTTTTCAATCCTGAAAGTGAGTGCACTGAAAGAGCAGAAACCACTTTCAATCAGCCTTGAAGGTCACTTTGCCTGATAGAGCGTATATTGAATAAAGAAAGAACTATGGAATCAATTAAAGAACTGAAGGTGTTTCCTCCACATCACCCGCAACGACCTTGGGGTGAGCATAAGCTAGCGCACCTTCGCCATCTGCGCTTTGCTGAGATGCGAACTTATGCCCTGTATGCGCCCTCACCTGCCTGCACATCACGGAGAACAGGGCGGATGCGGGGATAGGCTGAACTTCCAATGCTCGTAGAAAGAATAATAAAGGCAGAGGTTTATAATTATACACCATGACAAACGTGGTAATTAAAAAGGGTGGAATAATCGAGCTTCCTGAAGCATTAATGTCTAAATTGGGATTGACTATTGGTAAAAAAGTGGTTTTAAGCATAAGGGACAAAGAACTTCTGCTAAAACCTGTTGAAAATATAACCGAAAGAATCACAGATTCCATCAAACTTGAGGATAAAAAACTGATCGAGGAAATTGTAGGGACCGAGGAATGGATGTGAAAAATCCATTGGGATCCCTGTCTCAGGGTTCAAAAATTTTCATCGACGCCAACATATTTCTTTACAGCATTTTTGGGCACCCAACATTAAAGCTGCCATGTAAAGAGTTCTTGCTCAAGGTAGAAAATGGGGTATACGAATCTGTGACCTCAACGCTGGTATTAAACGAGGTGATGCACAAGCTTATGCTTGCAGAGGTTGCCAAGATTAAGCGGTTGAGTTCTGAACGTGATGCGTTGAGATTGATAAAAGAGCAGCCTGAGATTATTTCAAGCCTGTCAATGACATGGAGAGATTATACAGACATAAAGAAATATCCGATCGCTATTCTTAGTATAGATGAGAGGGTAATGGATGCGGCTATTGAAATCTCTAAAAAGCACGGACTTTTAATATCGGATTCGGTACACGTTGGCGCGATGAGCAGTAATGGTATCATAAACATAGCCTCCAATGACGGTGATTTTGAGAGAGTAAAGGGAATTAAAGTATGGAGTCCTTTAACATGAAAACGCTTTGAAATAATCACATTTTATACCATACGCATCAAAATGGACTGACAATTATAAAAAGAGGAAATAAAATGAAAACATGCTACATGTGCAAAGGAGAGGTCAAATTATCACTTGTGGACGTGGAAGTTAAGGGTGTTGTGGTAAAAGATGTACCTGCTGAAGTCTGCACTCGATGCGGAGAGAAGTATTTTGATACTAAAACAGCTTCGTTTATCCAGGAAATGCGGTAAAAGCTTATAGCATGATTCATAAATTTCCGTAATTTCAAATTTTTGACATGTCTTTTGAGCATTCTTCAAGGTTTTCAGACAGGATAACAGGATGAACAGGATTAAATTATATCCTGTCAATCCTGTTAATCCTGTCAAAATTTATTGTTCGAGAGTGATTACGATTATTTAGGAAACTTACTATAGTCGAGATTCTATAGGCTCCTCCATGCTCATCAATTACATACCACTGGCGCCCTCACCTACATGCAAATCACAGAGAATAAAGCGGATGTGGGGATAAGCTAAACGCCACCCTGCCGGGATTCTGGACTCATGCTCTGCATGTGCGCCCTGCCACAGAGAACAGGGCAGAGGCGGGCGTAAGCTGATTATGTTTCTTAGAAGGCTGTTAACCTGCGAGGCACAAAAGCTTTTATCCTTTTGGCTCTAAAAGAATAATATGAGTTCAGAGATTGAAAATGAAGTTCTGATCGAATTTAAACATATTGCTAAGCCATTGCTGGAGATCGGTTTATTTGGAAATGCTACAGAAAATGAATCGAATACCCCTGAGATACAATAATTTTACAGAGATGAAGTATACCGCATGCAAAAAAAGCTAAGCAAAATATTCAAAGCGGGTATATGCATAATGCACCAGTGCATCATATTGAAACGATACACGAGGTAAATAATGACCGTACATGACGTAACCATCGCCAAAATCCGAAAATTACCAGAACCATTAGCTTTAGAGGTAAGTGACTTTATAGACTTCCTGCTGATGAAGCGTGATAGCACTCGCTGGCAATTGTGGATTAGCTTTAGCGAGGCAAAAGATCTCGCTGAATCAGACTTTGCTGACTACCTGCTCAATCTGGAAGATTACGAGAATCGTTTAGCCCGTGGGGAAATTCAATGGTGACGATTAATCGGGGAGATGTTGTTCTGTGCGACCTTAACCCGGTGATGGGCACGGAGCAGGCAGGTATAAGACCTGCTGTTATTCTGCAGATTGATCGTGCCAATAATGTCAGCCCTCACACGATTATTGCACCCTTTACAACGAAGATCAGGCGAGCTCTTTTGCCTTCCCATGTGTTCGTTCCAGCAGCGGTTGGAGGACTAAGCCAAGACTCTGTCGTGCTTTGCGAACAGATTCGGGTGATAGATAAACGCAGGATCATCAAGGTTCTTGGTTATTTGGATGATTCTTATATGGAAGAGATAGCAAGAGCTCTGTGCACAATACTTGGTTTATAAAAGGAAAATTGGTTCATTATACTCACTCTGTCAACATCCATTTTTGATTGAAGCGTCTCGCAGGTGCTTTTGTAGCGGTGCGTTTTTGCTAAAGCATAAACAAAAATATTAGTATCTACAAAAACCTCTGGCTCAGCGAAATCGGCGAAACTCATTCTATCCACTGAGATATCTCATCACTTAGTAGTTCATCGATTTCTTCTTCAGGAATGTCTATTTCAACATGGAAGAAGCCTTTCTCTTTCTTTTTTGGGACACTTATCAGCCTGTTGCCAACTATTCTTATATCCCTATGCTTAATGAATGCTGCAACATCATGCTCACTTATCGCCATTTTCTCATCCATACCAATATCTATGGTTTCCTATATATGCCTTTAGTTCCCAAAGCAATCGGCAGGCATTAAACTTCCACCATGCTCATCGACTACACTACCACCAGCGCCCTCACCTGCCTGCACATCACTGACAATAAAGCGGATGTAAGCATAAGCTGAAGTTGCAGGTGCAGGTAACTGCCTCTACCTGCGCCGCTGGATTCGAACCATGCGCCATGCGCCCTCACCTGCCTGCACATCACAGATAACAGGGTGGATGTGGGGATAAGTTAAGGCGCAAAAATGAACCGTCACGGCTTCCAGACCTTAACCCAGTCCACTCTATCGAAATCGCTATCGTTGGTGGCTATGTCAGTAAGCCCGTTAGCTTTCATAACACATAAGTTCAATGAATCGTTTGTCAACATGTTATACTTTTTTCGTAAACTTTTACTTTGAAATATCGTTTCTGGCGTTATTGATAAAATTTTAACCTTAAATTCTGGTATTTCCATAATTGCAATTTCACATTTTTCAAGTGTGGGGATGACCTCTGGTTTTTCTTTTAGATATTTTATGGCACGACCGGGTTTAACATCATACTTTTCAACCACCTCTGCAATCATCAGTCTATGTAAAACTTCTGCCAGTACAACTGTAGAGGTATAAGCCTCAATCTCTTTCATTTCTATTCTTTCTAAGAAATCTGTGCAATATTCTGAAATATCTAAGAAGTGATAGATAAAAATATTCGAATCGACAAATACTACACTGTTTAAAGGGATTTTTTCTAACATCTATGCATTCAAAACAGATAGTTCATCGCTTTCTGCAATTTCTTTGGCTAATCCGTGGTCTATCCTGATAATACCCCTTGTTTTCCGTGCCATGCTGCTGATTTCGATCTCAACCTCTTCCCCCTCCATTAAATCCAGCTTCTGCAATGGTTTTAAAACCTCATGCGCATATATTGCCCTTACTCGCATCTTCATCATAACAATAGATTAGTTTTTTAACTTTAAAAAGATGTTGCTTGGAATAACATTCATGTTCCCAGACTCATCACTTATAGTTCATCAATTCGTATATATGCCTTTAGTTCCAGAGCGATCGGCATGCATCAAACTTCCACCATGCTCCTCAACTACAACACCACCAGCGCCCTCACCTACCTGCACATCACGGAGAACAGGGCTGACGTGGCGATAAGCTGATTTGTAATTGTAACAAAAGATTTAA
>CAYSLW010000175.1:0-4623 GCA_964431955.1 uncultured Candidatus Methanoperedens sp.
CATCAATACTCGAGATAGATATCTTTCCAGTCTTTAAAGAGCTTATTAATATTAGTCTGATTTATCGCTTTGATATCCTCAATCTTTATTCTCTTGTTAAGACGTATATAAGTTATTAAAGAGCCTATGAGTGCAAGGGGTATAATCAGAATTTTATACTTTAAAAGAGAGTCAGGCATTTTATGCCTGACAAGGTGATAGCAGTATCCGTAGATACGATTAGGCGGAGCCCATTTATAGTGTTTGAAAACCGTTCTTAACTGTTCTTCCTGAGATTTCAATGCGTGTATATCTGATACGGTTTTAGATTCTTTCTGTAATCTGTACGTTGATAAAAAAACAGTAAGGTATTCAACCCTCGATATTTTAGCAATTCGTATCCACAAATCGTAATCCATTGAATAATGTAAATCCAGATTCAGACCTCTCGCAGCAAAATAGACCTCTTTTTTAAAAAATGCTGATGGCTGAGCAATAAATGTAATTTCCGCCAACCGTTCATAGTCAAAAGGCTCTGTTGGATATTTACCGATAACATCACCCGTCTCATCAATGTAATATGTTTTGCCGTAAACCATCCCTACATGAGAATTGGAAACAAAATAATCTACCACTTTACATAGAGCGCCCGGCATATATGTATCATCCGAATTTAACCAGGCAAAGATGCTGCCTTTTGCTATTTCAAATCCTTTATTGACAGCATCCGACTGGCCGCTATCTTTTTCGCTTGCCCATCGGTATTCTATTCCTCTGCACTTGATCGGCCATTTCCGCTCTTTGAGTAATTTTTCATACTTCTTTATTATCTCAACCGAGTTGTCTGCGGAACCGCCGTCCATTATAATGTAGTCAATATAAAAATCTCCCTCCTGGCTCAAGACACTCTTAATGGTCTCGTCTATAAATTGTCCCTGATTGTATGAAGGGGTTATGATTGAGAAAGTCAGGGTGTTCATTGGGCTGATTGTCTTTATTTATCCTCCTTACAATCTGTAAAAATTCAGCTTCATCCTGTTTATAGCGCTTATAATGGCCGATGTTACAGCTATGAACTTTAAAGGGAATTGTCCCGGCAGGGTGGATATCATGTATAAAACCAATATCCTTGGGTCCAGGGGTTTCAGTTTCATGCCTTTTTTCAATTTTTCCCTGGCATGCCCCCGTCCTCCCTTCTTGAGCAGTATAATAGCTTCAGTAAAAAGTAACATAGCTTCTTTAGTGCGTTCATATTTTTTCAGAAAAGGGTGCAGCCTAAGGATGTGTTTGAAAACTTTTCTACGCTCATTGAAGACGGCAGATGAAAGGTGTGTGTTCTTTGAATGTATCAGTTTTTTTACGAGAGGCTTTCTTACATATTTAACAACGAAGCGGGTTGCAAGGCGCATTAGCAGTTCGTAGTCATCCCAGCCAATAAGGCCGTCATCGAAAGTCCCCAACCGATAAAGACACTCCTGCCTTATCATCATCAAGCTCGAGGAGTTTATCGGATTTAAATATAGATTTTTCAATAGTTCTTTCTGGTCTGAATCGTCAAAACCTCTAAAGATTTCCATTCCCTTCATATTTTCATCCGTCAATATCATACCGGTACACACCACACCGACATCCTCGTCCTGCTCAAAAAACCTCAATTGTGATTCCAGCTTGGTTCGCATCCAGACATCGTCCTGGTCAAGAAATGCAATATATTCTCCCTTTGCTATTGAGAGCCCTGTATTTTTTGTCTTGGGGATGCCTTTATTGTATTCGTTTTCAATAAGCTTAACCCTTTTATCGTCGGTATATTGTGTTATGATATCTTTTGATTTATCCATTGAGCCATCGTCAATTATAATGAGCTCCCAATTTTCATAAGATTGACTAAAAACGCTCTCAACCGCGTCCCTGATAAACTTTTCTCCGTTATAACAGGGTATAATTACTGAAATTAGAGGCTCTGTCAGTTTGTTTCGTCCCTTCACGGTCGGTGCTCCTTAATGACTAAATACCCCACTTTTTAAATCTTAACATGCTTTTCGTAAGCTTGTCACGCTGCTTTGGATTTGCATAGATGTGATCTCTTCTAAACCGGCTGTTTTCCTTTACAAATGCTATGTCTATTTGAGCCATAGCGCCATCCAGCGGCCTGTAGTGATAACCAAACATATCGTATACAACAAATCCGTATGACTCCATAAATGTCACAACATCATACAGTTGTGGCCCACCTTTTGCGAACTGGAAGAGCGAGACCTCAAGGATTATATATTCCGTCTTATCAAGAATTTCCTTTGCACCTGAAAGTGCATCTAATTCTGCCCCCTGAACATCTATCTTAATCAGGTAAGGCCCTGTTGCCTTGCGGTCATTACAGATATAATCAAGAGTGACGGCAGGTATGCTTCGTGGGACACCGTCAAGACCAGGTTCCTTTTCGAGATACAGTGAAGAACCTACAAAGTCCGGATGAACATTGAAAATCCTTTGTCCAACCCTGGCATCAGCAACGGCCTGAATGTATTCTCCATTGCATATCCTTTTTGTTACCAGATCGAGAGAGTTTCTGTTTTCTTCTAGTGGCTCTACCAGCAGATACCGCGAATCTGGGAAGATACTGCAGCATTGTACCGTAAATGTGCCCACAGCAGCACCCACATCAATAACGGTTGCCGGTATAAAGCCCAAATCTTTTATTTGTTGCAGTGCCCCCACCATGGAAGACCTTTCACCAGAATATCTTTGCACTTGCAGACCCAGGAGATTGAAAAATTTCTTAATTACTTTTACCAAGAATCGTATGAACATTTTATTTTTTTGAGCTCCTTGTACTAAGGCAGGTTTTGAATGTTTGTTCCAATACTTCTGTTAAGTTTGCCCAATTGAAGTTGTTGATAATGTGATTGTATCCTGCCTCTGATATTCTGTTGCGAAACTCTTCATCTTCAATAAGCCTTAGAATTTCTTTTGCCAGCGATTCAGGTGTATTAGGAGGAGCGACCAAGGCCGTCTTCTCTGCAATTGTATAGTCGGAAACCGCTCCGACGTTGGTTGTAACTACAGCACATTTACAGGCCATCGCTTCCATCGGAGGCATGCCGAACCCTTCAGTACGGCTGGGGAAAAGAAAAATGTCACACGAATTATAAATTCTTCTCAGCTCGTCATTGGAAGGGCTCATGTGAAATTCAACATATTGTGGAATATCTTTCCCCGAATCGGGGCCAAACATGACCAGTTGGATTTCGGGATGTTTTTTCTTCGCGATCTCGAAGGCCCTGACCCCGTCTTCAACACCCTTCCACTTCAAGCTGCGATACGGCATCAGAATTCTGGTCTTTTTAGTATTTTTTCTTACATCTTCCGGATAAAATTGTTCGAGATCAGGGGCATGAGGTATAAGGGCCTCGACCTTTGCTCCAAGCCCTTTAAGTATTTCCTTAAGCCAGCTTGAGTTGACTATATTCCTTAGACCCAGTCTGTAACTTCCATCAACATCCTCTTTAGGCCCGCCCCAGACTTCGTAATGCTGGACAAGATAAAACTTTTCACCTTTGTCTTTATTGTACTCGCTTACGGAATATGCGGTTTCCCACCAGGTCGCGACAACGATGTCGGCACATGGAATGAGCCTCTCTGCAAGGGTTGGCACCCTTATCAGTCTGGCCTTAAGCTTAAACCAATCCACAGAATTACCGATTTTTAAATTTCTTACTACCCCAAGACCCCTTCCTATTATGCTCCCAGGGCTGTACCACCTTCCTTGCCCTCTCATCGGGAATAAGGGGTAAACCACGGAGACATCGTGTCCCCTTTGGCAGAGATAGTTCGAAAACTCAAAGACTGCCTTTATCCCTCCCGATATTTCTATATTTGGTACTATGAATGTTATTTTAAGCCTGTCCATTTTTTATTTCTTGATATTCTTTACGAAGAACAATTGGAAAGCCCGATGCGAATGTTTATATACAAAGGGGCTGGCCATATCGACAATTATTGCGGTAAGTACAGGAAATCTTTTGGGAGTCAGCCGCATCACTGCCTGTCCATCTCTTATCGTCCATAGCCCTTTCAAGCCACTAATACCATAAACTTTAAAGCCCATATCTTTTAACTCATCTACTGTCCAGCCTGACAGGTGTGCCTCATCGGGGTTATCATCCGGGCTGGGATAGGTGGGCAAAAATCCGTTAGGTGTGGTCATTAAAATTTTCTTCTTTGCAACTCTTTCCATCTCCTTAATCATTCTTAGTCCCTCTTGTTTATGGAGGTGCTCAAGGACTTCTGTGGCTATTGCACAGTCGAAGGAGTTGGCTTCGAAGGGCAATTCGATTGCATCACCCAGAACATAGAAGTCGTGAACCGACCTGAGCTTGCTCCTGGATATGTACGGTTCATAGTGATCCAACCCGACTCTTATGGCATCTTTTGTTATACCGGTAAGACAAGAATGGCGACCACAACCCACATCGAGTATGGTCCAGCCGTCAGCTATTTCCCTTTGAAGCAAAGCTGAAAGATTATTTCTGCCGATTATCTTATGGTATATCTTTTTCAGCAGATTTTTTAGACCTTTCATGACCTCAGTTCCCTTGCTTACGATAAAAAGGGCTTGCATCACATTCGCCACACTGTCGGAATGGT
>CAYSLW010000176.1:0-4576 GCA_964431955.1 uncultured Candidatus Methanoperedens sp.
TCTATATCACCTTTCCTAAATTATTTTTCCGTGCCCTTTTATGTTGAAAAAGACAAAACAACAAAAATTATATAAAACCCTCATGCACCCTCCCGTTGATGCCCTGCATTTCCAATGCAGGGTCGTGTGACTATTTAAGAAAAAGCAGTTTTTTGACGGCTAAAACAACGGGTTCATGATGCTATGGTTGCGTAGTACCATAAGGTTTACATAATTATAAATACTATTCGTTAAATATCGTGTTGCAGAGAATATAATAAATTACAGAGGGAAGTCATGAAAAATTCAATCTTGTTGGTTGTTAGTTTGGTAATACTAATAACAGGATGCCTTGAAGGTAAAAAAGCCCCGGAAGTCAGCGAGCCTATTAATCTTGTGAAAATGACCGGACCAGATATGTTGCAGAGACTCAAGACTGGTGAAATCTCTGGGTTTATAATGTGGGAACCTTATCCTGCAATAGCTATCTCCACAGGATATGGAAAACCTTTGATATACTCGGGTGAAATATGGAAGGGACATCCCTGCTGTGTTATTGCATACGATTATGACTGGTATAAGAAAACAGCAAACGCTGATGAAATTCTCAAGCGCGTGGCTCTTGTGCAGCTTAAATCAGTAGAATATATTAATAATGCAAAGAAAAGCACCTCGCCAGACCATGAAGACTTGATAAACTTTGCAATGGAGTTTGGGGGCATAAGTGATCCCATTGCAGCGAACCTGAGCCTTCAGGATGTTGAATTCGTATACAACATAGATATTCCCGGAGCAGAGACTTTTATTGAGCGTATACAGGACTTTGGCATTTTTGACCCAGAGAAATGGAATCAATCAGGATACAAGAATGCCTCAGATTATGCTAACTCACTTATAACCGACAAATATGTTGAATGGGCTGTGCAGAATAAAGATTCCAATCTTACCGACCTCGCTCTTGAAAAATCAGTGACAATTCGTTACGGTTACCTTATCAATGACGTCCACGAACTACCATTCTATGTGGCATTGAAAAAAGGTTGGTATAGAAATGTTGGAATAAATTTTACTTTAGCCGAAGGTGCTCCGTTCCAGAATGGAGTATTAGAGATGCAGAAAGGTTTCAAAGCCGGAACCGTGGATATCGGTAGTCTGGGAATACCTCCTGTTATTATTCATCGAATAAACAGCAATGATTTCTCAATAGACGACGCGCGGGTTGGAGTAATTGCTGGGATGAATGATGAAGGCTCGGTGATCGTTGTAGCTAACAATATAACTTCGCTTAAAGACCTGAGAGGCAAGAATGTTGGATATCCAGGTCATGGGACAATTCAACATGTACTTTTCCTGATGGCAGCAGAAAAGGAAGGACTGAAAGTCGGTTATTAATTGAAATCATTTCCTTTCCTCAAGGCTCTGTATCCTTTCTTTTAGTTCCATCATCCGAAGCTCTCTTCCCACTGCAAGGGTGTGGAACTCCTCAAATTCTTTGAGCCTTTTCTCAAGCTCAAGGTTCGCCTGCTTCAGATCCTGATAAAGGCGCATATTCTCGACAGAAGTTGCAATCTGGTCGGCGATTGCCTGTACTAACTGCAGGTCTTTCATAGTGTAGGCATCAGACCTGCTCTCAAGGCTGTAAACCCCAATCCTTTCCCCTTTAGAGATGAGAGGTACCTGAATCACAGACCTGATGCCATTTTTAAGAAGGAACGCATCTTCGTAAAAGAGTGTACCTTCTATGCTTCTTATAAGACCTGCTCCACGGTCCAGAATTAATCCGCAGCTAGATTTTTCCCTGTGTATCCTTGTGCCTCTCCTAAGCTCTGGAATCTGAAGGTCCTCTGCTATGGCAAATACCTCTACATCGTCATTTCTTAACAGGCATATGCTCGTCCTGTCAAAGGATAGAATGCTTCTCATCTCCCCAACCATTACATTGAATACCTCATCTATATCCAGACTTGCCTTAACAGCCCTGGCTATTCCATAGAGAATGCCGATGTGTTCAGCCTTATCCTTCACTTCCTTGTAAAGCTGCGCATTCTCGATAGCAATACCAATCACATTTCCAATCGATAGCATCAAATCAAGGTCGTCCTGCGTAAATATTCGCTTTTTCTTTGTTCCCAGCGAAAGTGCCCCTACCACCTTCTCTTTTGACATTAGAGGGGTTCCTATAAATGAAACAAGTCCTTCCTTTTTTACGTAAGGAAGCAAGGTAGGACTTGGAAATTGGGAGATGTCCATGGTTACTGGTTTTTTTGATTGCGCAGCAATTCCAGGTATCCCTTCACCCATCTTTCTAATAAGTGCCTTTTCCTTGAATTCGGGAGATAGACCAATAATAGCTTCTAAGCGAAGCACTTCTCCATCAAGCGAATAAAGCGTGCCAGTCTCAGAATCCGTTACTTCGAGAGCCTTTGATAATGCTACATTGAAAATCTCTTCAAGGTTCAACGACCTGCTGACTACGCTTTCAATAGCGTAAAGAGCCTCTAAGGTTTTATCGTGGCGCTGCAGTTCTGAAAAGAGTCGGGCGTTTTCAATAGCCACTCCTATTTGACTTCCTATGGAAGCCAAAATATCCAGGTCGTCCTTAGAAAAAATCCTTTGCTTGCGATTGGTAAAGGTCATTGCACCTAAAACTCTTCCCTTGGCTATGAGAGGCGTGCTCGCCAGAGAAACGATACCTTCTTTTTCCAGATGAGGCAGTAACTCATAGCTTGGATAGCGAGCAATATCCAAGGTTTCTGGTTTCTGCATTATTGCTGCCATGCCAGTAACTCCTTCCCCCATTTTTATTTTATTAATAGCAGATGCAAATTCTTGAGACAGTCCTTTTTGGATTTTAAGCACAAGGTCCCCCTTTTCGTCAAGCAGATGTATGCTTCCTGAATCTGCACCTATTACTTCTATGGCTTTGCTGAGAGCAGATTTTAAGGTTTCTTCCAGAACAAGGGATTTGCTCACCACTCTATCAATGTCGTATAGGCATTCAATCGTTTTTATGCGGCGCTGCAGTTCTGAAAATAGGTGAGTATTTTCAATAGCTATACCAGCCTGGCGTGCAAAAGACGTGAGCAGGTTTATCTCCTCTTCTTCATAACGATGGGGTTGGGTCAAGCAAATCCCAAGAACACCCATGGTCTTGCCTTTGAAATTCACAGGCATCGCAAGTATAGAGCGAAGTTCTCTTCCATCTTTTAATGTAATTTGAGCTTTTTCTTCCTTCAGGTCATAAATAAACCCTGCTTTTCCCTCTTTCGCTACCTGTTCAAAAAGGGCGTGTTTAAAGAAATCCTCTTCGGCATCTAAACCGGCAGTCGCTTCAATGACTTTTTCCTCATCAAACAGTATGATGGCGCAGCCAGCAGCATCTGTGAGGTTTTTTACGAGATTCAGAACAACCAAGAGCATTTTCTGGATGTCAAGTCCAGTGGTGAGAGCTTCTCCTGCCTGGTATAAGGCGTTTCTTATTCTTTCATCAGTGCGCCGGAGTGTTTCGAAATAATTCTGGCAAACAAGTCCGAACTGTATGCTGAATTCGATGAGAAGATTGGAAGACTTAAGTACGATGTCATGAACCAAAGCTTTGGGAATGGTTTTAAGGATATTCTCTAAAGATTGTGCGTGGAGGTTCGTTATCTCTTCAATGCTTATTTTTGCCTCGAAGCACTGCTTACCAAGCTTGTAGGCTTCGTATAATGCCTCTTCTTCCTTACCTTCAAACAAATATTTCCTCAACAATTTTGGGTACGTGGATTTTAGTTGCTCTAAGTCCATTGGTATCTCTTAACGTGCAACAAGCACTGTTGCATCATCCTCAAGTAAACTACTAGCATATTTATATCACCACGGAGGCACAGAGGCACGGAGTGATGTTTTGAACCTCTGTGTCTCAGTGTCTCCGTGGTTATTGCTTCATTTGATATAATATGTATCATGGTTAAATAAATTATCTATCTTTCAGGATTTCATCCCTCAGCCACCCCCAGTACCTGACGGATGCAAGAACCACTATAATATTGCCAATCAGGAGCAGGAGGACGTAGAGTGCCTGAAATGCAGAAGAATGCGCCACTCCGTATTTTAAATGGAAATATGCATGGATCGGAATTGCCAAGAACACGATAATACATGCAACATAGTTCCAGAGATAATACCGAGAAAGCATCAGCCCCTCCCCCATTCTTGCGCTCAGTTTTGCAAGAACTAAATAGAATACGATTATCCCCAGAATCCCGATTGACTGCAGCAGCAGCGGAAGCTCCAGAACTAATCACCCCCAGTCATCACAATGTAAAGCCTGAGGCTTGCAGCAGCAAGCAGGATGCCGCCAGCCGCAAAAAATGCGCTTCCAGCTAACTCGAAAAAATCAGAAGGGAAAATAAAAAAAGATACAGCAAACAGAACCGCTGAAATAACGAAAAAATATGGAAACGCGCGTTTTTTAAAAACTTTTTCATAAAAAAAAGCAATGATTAAGGGTAAACCCATAAGAAAGCTGTGTACAACTCCCAGAGCCAGAATCAAAATTAAAATTATATCTATCATAAAGGGGTACGCCCCTTTATGACGTATAGGGGATATAAAA
>CAYSLW010000177.1:0-4574 GCA_964431955.1 uncultured Candidatus Methanoperedens sp.
GTGATAAAGAAAAAAGAATAAGCAAGCACCCAGCCTGTTATCACAAGGTAATAGCCGAGTATCATGCCCATTATGAATATGAGGAAAAATCCTGCTATTTTGAATTTCTTCCCTATTGTGCCAAACGCAGGCACTACCGAGGTCTTGAAATGTCTGCCAAGAGCGAACTCAAGTATCATGAGCGGCAGACCAAACAGGAATACGGCTATAAGATAAGGAATCAGGAATGCACCGCCTCCGTTCTCTCCCACCATATAAGGAAACCGCCAGATGTTGCCTATGCCTACGGACGAGCCGATGCTGGCAAGGATGAAGCCTATGCTGGAAGACCATTTTTCTCTCATGCAGTTCCATAACAGCTGCATATTATATAAAAGTTTCAAAACGATATGAGTATCAAGACTACACAACATCCTTTTCAGAAATAATAAAACCCTTGGTGAGTTTTCCAATCCCTTTATAGAAATCGTTTTTGCTCTTTTCATATAATTCGTCACAGAATTCCGGCACCCATTTTAATAGATGGTTATTTAAAAATTCTTTCTGCATCTTAAAAGCTTCATTCGTTTTATTCCTGCACAGGCGGCTCATAAATCCAAGCTCAACTGCTATATGGTCTTCGGGCTCATGATACCCCTGCACCTTTTCAAGACCAAAACATCTATACTCTTCCTTCACCTTTATCAAAGACTTCCCCATCATTATTCCATCCACGTACCTGGATTCGTATGGGAACATAACAGGCGAAGGACCAAGGAACAATCGGGTATATTCCTCGCACAATGTGTTGAATATCTTCTTGGCATCTCTCTCGGATTTCATGAATTTTTCAATCAAATATACTCCTTCTGGAAAGTCAGAGTCAAAAGAAGATACTTCAATTACAGGGAACTTCCTGCTCGCTATATCTTCAGCTAGTTTAAGTGGAGGCTCCTCCACGAACATGCGGGAAAGAAATGCATAGAATTCTGCTCTTGACCTATGTATTTCCTCCATATCCATCAAAACAACCCCATTTTCGCAGCAGCTTTAGCGGGTCTGCATTTCTCGCAGTATTTGAGCAATTCCGTATGGCTCCTAATCAGTTCGATCTGTTCCTTAGGTTTTATATCGCTTCTTACGTTTTCAATATATGAACTTATTATCCGATCTTTTGCCGCTGAGGTCATATATGGCTTTCCGCAGGAAGCGCACATCAGCATTTCGGATGTAAAGATTGTACTCCCTAAAGAGACATCTATCAGCCTTGCCATATCCAGCACTCTGTGCATACTCAACGCTTTCTCAGGACATGCCTTTTCGCATAAACCGCATGCAATGCAGTACCCGTATATGAATTTAATATCGCCGATTTCTCTCTTGAGAGCCCCTGTTGGACACATCGCAGTACATGCTCCGCATACCGTACATGATGGGGATATAGAAATGTTTGCAAAAGGATGGGGGGTCTCCTCAAGAATTCTGCATGAAGAGATCCCTGTTTTTGCAGAGAATCCTCTTATGAGTTCCATAATTACATGTCTCTTTGAGGCATTTTTCAATGCAACGGGCTCATGCGACCTTAAAGGACTTGGTGTGAGTTTTTCGCTAAAATCGTTTACTGATTTTACAAAGGCATCCATACAAAAGCTACTCAAAATAACTTTTATTCTGCCACCAAGACCGAACTCAGATAGCATAATATCCGCAAAATTTGAAACCTCATTGCTTCTATTGCAGCATTCTCTGCATCCGAGCAGTACTACCCCATCAGCTCCCAGGTCAAAAGCCCTGAGGATAAGGGCTTCTGAGACCCCTTCAATGCTTGACACAAACATAGGAAGCACGGCAGGGTATTTTATCTTTCTTGCGCCCACCATATCAAGCAGTTGCGTGCTACCAGAGCATGCAAACATGAGTATCTTTGGGGTCGGTTGGTACCCTTCAAGCAGCCGTTCCATCCTGGAATAAATACCTTCATCTGTTTTTGGAAGCGAAATGGGACAAACAGCAGCGCATGCGCCGCATCCTGTGCAGGAGACCTCGTCAAAAACGATAGCATCTCCACTGCGTGCAATTGCTCCATGCGTACAGGCATTTTCACACAGCCTGCATCCTACCAAACCGCTTTTACCTCCGGCACATGCGTCGAGGGAGACAGTAAGTCGCTTTTCCTGTTCGATTGAACCTATGTTTGACATCAACTCCAATGCAGCAGGCAGTGCGAGTTTGAAAGTTTCTTCAGCAGATTTTCCATTAGTTACATAAATACCCTTTTTTACCTGGGCAACACCAGCGCCCTCTCCAATAACCAGAATCTGCCCAGCTTTTATAGTTTTGATGTTCTCATCAAAGTCTATGGCAAACACAGGGCAAGCATCGAGACATTTCTCGCATAAGTCGCATTTTTCACCGATAAAGTAAAACGGATAGGGAGTTATAGCATTCTTGGGGCACGCATTGATGCATTTGCCGCAAGATATGCATCTGTCTATGTCGATTGGATTCCTTGCAATATCTATCCTGAAATCGCCTATCCTGCCATCTATGCTCCTCAGGCTGCCGGTATAAATCGTGATGCCGTTGACATCTTCCTTCGAGACAATATCGGTAGGGGTGCTGATTAATACATGCACATTTGCCTGGTTCATCAAATGCTTCGCTATACGCAATGCTGCTGAGGGATCTCCTGTAATAAACACCTCTCTTCCCACATCAAGGATTCTCTTCTTACAATAGGGGGGACTGCGGAGTGCCGCGTTGATTAAGGCTTTAGCTTTCTCAGTTGCATCCTTTCTGTGGTGTACCCAGCCGCAGTGCTCCCTCAGGTTAATAAAGGAAATATCAAGGTCAAGCGCTTCGAAAACCTTCTTCTTTGAGGTGCAGGCGACAAGAGCGCGGGACAATTTCTTTCTTTCAAAAACATCTTTTATCTTTTCAGGTTCCTGACATAATATTTCATGAACCTCGATTACATCAGCGCCTGCTCTACTCTTGAGCTTCTTGAAGTCGATATTGATAGTTCCACTACAGGTGCACAGGAAGACGCCAGTTTTCATAACGCGATTAATCCTGTTTTCGCGTTGCAATCCCATAGAAAAGGGCTGTTAGGTTGAATATGACAAATAAGAGCCCAAGGGAAATTCCTATTGTTATAAAAATGCTTCTGTAGCCAAGGACTGCCAGCAGAAAGCTTGCGAAAATCACCGCCAGTACTGCAGCGCCTGCGTATCTATGTATTTTGTACATGCTCGCCTCCTTTTATCTCTTCGTACCACTTGGGATGCATTTCTTTTGCCTCCTCTTCTGGCATCTCGCCGCTGAACACTGATCTATCTATCCTGAACCTTGCCGGGTTGAAATGCACCATATACGAATGGAAGGACACACCGCAGATACTTATGATCGCAAAACCTGCATGGATAATCTTTGCAGCAGCGATATAGTCTTTTGGCATTACTGCCATGAACTGGAAAGGGAACCAGAGAATAATCCCCGTGATTATAAAAATCCCCCCTTCAAAGAAAATGCTCCAGAACTCAAACTTGGCAATCCAGGTATATTTCCCGAACTTTGGAATCTGATCTTTTCCAAGCGGCAGTCTAAAGAGTCGCAGGGTATCGTTTATTGCGTCCCAGACATCCTGGATTTTTGGGAAGATTCCAGTGGAAAGGGATTTTCTAACAAGGATTCCGTTCAAGAGATAATGGATGACAAAATAAATTCCAGATACTATCAAGCAGAAGGCTGCTATCCTGTGGATAAACATAGTGACCTCATAACCCCCGAGGATAGCAGGGATCCATCCCAGTTGCTCAGGGAAGGTCATGGGAAGCCCTGTGAAATAAAGAAGCAGTATGCTGGCGGCTGCCACTGCGTGAACTGCTATTTGAGATATGCTGAATCGTTTGATGTTCATTTTTCCTCCTTAGCACCTGCATGGATGGTTCCAAAAAAGGAGAGGAACGCCATGCCGAGTATGGCAAGCACTATCAGAACTTTCATGATTAAGTCCACGTAATAGTTAATCTCCATGCCAGTGACTATCTGGTACTGGTCGGGCAGTCTTTCAATCACTGGCTGTGGTATGACCAAAATTATAAAGAAAATAAAGAGAGTCAAGCCTGCAGTCAGCAGGATTGCCCCCCGCAATGCCTGTTTTTCCTCCATAGTACCTCACACAATATAGGTTACGGGTATCCTTGCCCCTCTTCTCTTCCGCATCTCAGCGGAAATCTCCTCGGCATCTCCTGCGAGAATTCCCTTGCAGGCGCAGAACGCTGCACATCTCGGCTTGGGCTCCCTCTCTATTAGCCCGCTCTGGTCTTTCTGAACATAGGGCTGAACGCAGTATGTACATTTATCCATCTTCCCCTTGCTTCCGAATATCCCTGTGCCCTCGAACTGTGGAGCTCCGAAGGGGCAGGCGTAGAGGCAATAGCCGCAGCCAATGCATTTATCCTTGTTGACAAGCACTATACCGTCTATGCGTTTATATATTGCCTCGACAGGACATGCACCCATGCATGGGGGCGATCCGCAGTGCATGCATGCTATAGGAATATTTGTCTCCCCGGGCTTTCCTTCGTTTAGTG
>CAYSLW010000178.1:0-4552 GCA_964431955.1 uncultured Candidatus Methanoperedens sp.
AAAAACTCAATTTTCATGTTCATTTATGAACCACAGTTCATAGCCGACTCTGTGGACTCTGTGGTTGATTATCCTTACCTCGATTCATTTTTCTGGAAGAAATTATAAAGTTTCCCGTATCCCCCTGGCGCGCCCCTCCATCTCCCGCGCCTGTGCCTCGCGGTTTGTTTTGCGAAGGATGGCGGCGAGGTTCTCTAAGACAGTGGCTACATTGGGATGACTTTCGCCCAGCGATTTTTCACGTATTTCCAGCGCGCGCCTGTACATTGGCTCGGCTTCTGAATAAAAAGCGCGTTCAAACTGGTAAGACCCCGCCTGATTCAATAATCTCGCAGCTTCCTCAAATTCAAACCCATATTTTCTTATAAGCTCAGCTCCAGCCTGTGCATGCGGGATAAGTCTTTCACAAAGATGCCAATTCGAGAACTCAACATCTGGAAACGCGCGGTTTATAGCTTTCACTGTTCGTTCTGCCCAGACTCTCTCTGCATCTTCACCGATCCTGTTCCTTATCACAACCTGTACAAGTCGGTGAATGCTGTAAGCGCTGGCATCGCGGGTTATGAGAGAATACCGGGTGAGAGGCAAAAGGAGTTCATCAAGATTTATGTTCTTCTGAATCATGGCTGTAGCTGATGAAAACTTTTGGAATTTTCTGGAGTTCGAGCATTATTGTCCCCGGATAATGCTGATTATCTTTCCTGCATTAATCGGACGGGATTAACAGGATTCACATGTTACAAATCCTGTCCATCCTGTTATCCTGTCAGATGAGTGTTTAGAAAATTTCATGTCAAATATGAAATCAGGTAAACTTATCATATTTCACGCCAGATAGAGAGAGAAAAATATATGTTCACCATAATCACAGGCGCGCAGTTCGGAGACGAAGGCAAAGGCAAAATCGTGGATATGCTCGCAAAAGAATACGACACCGTGGCGCGCTTCCAGGGAGGGGATAACGCAGGGCATACGGTGGTGGCTGAAGGAAAAACCTACAAGCTGCATCTTATTCCTTCAGGCGTGCTTTTCGATGCCCGCCTGCTGATTGGTCCCGGCACTGTAATGAACCCTATGATATTGATGGAAGAAATCGCCATGCTGGCTGAGAACGGCGTGAAAGTTACGCCCGCGAAGCTGGGAATAGATGCAAAGACCAGCATCATAATGCCCTATCACATAGCCCTCGACAGTCTTCGCGAATCAAAGCGTGCCGTGAAAATAGGAACCACAAGCAGGGGAATAGGTTTTGCTTATGTGGATAAAGTGGGGCGCGATGAGATACAGATGGCGGACCTGGCGGATAAAAGCAGGTTACTCAGAAAAATTGATGAGATTGCTCCCCAGAAAGAGGCTGCAATAAAAGAACTGGGCGGAGACCCGGAAATTGCACGATCCGAGGTCGATGAATACCTCGAAATCGGAAAGAAATTAAAACCGTACATTACCGACGTATCAAAAGAGATAAATCTTGCATTAAAGCAGGGTAAGAACGTATTGGCAGAAGGGGCGCAGGGAACGCATCTTGACATCATACACGGCACGCAGAAATTCGTCACCTCATCGAGTACAGTGGCGGGTTCCGCCTGCGCAGCACTTGGTGTCGGTCCAACAAAAGTGGATAAGGTAATCGGAGTCATCAAAGCCTATATAACGCGCGTGGGAGAAGGACCACTTCCCACTGAGCAGAAAAACGAAGTCGGCGAACATCTGCGTGAAAAAGGAGGGGAGTTTGGCACAACCACGGGACGACCAAGGAGATGCGGCTGGTTTGACCTGCCGCTTGCGGGAAAATCCATTAACCTCAATGGCTATACATGCATGGCTCTAACAAAACTTGATGTCCTTTCCGGGCGAAAGTCTTTGAAAATATGCATAGGTTATGAAATGGAGGGAAAACAGCTTGATTACCCGCCAGAACTTTCCGATGAGCTCGTGAGATGTAAACCTATTTATATCGAATTGCCCGGGTGGCGTGAAGACATATCGGACGCAGAAAGTTTCCCCGACCTTCCTGAAAACGCCAGGCTGTATGTTGAATTGCTCGAAGAGCTAATGGGTGTGGATATTGAGTACGTTTCCGTAGGTCCCGGCAGAAAGCAAACTTTTATGAAATGACAGCAAAATACACTATGGAGGCAACATGGAAAAATCAGTACGATTAAAAGTAGCCGAGGCAGACCAGAGGGACGTCGGAAAAGGAATCGTCCGCATCGACGAGAAATTTCGAAACACGTTCGGGGTAAATATTTTTGATGTAGTGGAACTAAAAGGAGAACGCACAACATCTGCGGTTGTGGGTAGGTCGTATCCCCAGGATGAGGGACTTGACGTAATAAGAATGGACGGATTGATACGCACAAACGCAAAAACGAGCCTGGGGGAATATGTGGAAGTCGCAAAAGCAGAGTGGAAAGAAGCAAAAAAAGTAACCCTTGCCCCGGTGATACAGAATATCCATATCTATGCTCCCAGCGAAAGTCTAAGGGCTATTTTCCGTAACAGGACAGTCTCAAAGGGAGATATTATCTCAACAACAAGCGTGCGCCGACCAAGAGAATCTTTTGGCAGTGAAGTGATGTTTGAGCATGTATTCCAGAATTTCTTCGGCGGCTCTTTCGGTCTTGGAGAAATAAAGCTCCATGTAGTCTCGACCACTCCCCCGGGGATAGTTAAGATAACCGATATTACGGAAATGGAACTCTTGCCAGAGGCGGTGGAGCTCCCGCAGGAAATACCTGAGGTCATGTACGAGGACCTCGGGGGAATCAAGCCCGCGCTTACCAAAATCAGGGAGATTATAGAACTGCCCCTCCGGCATCCTGAACTCTTCAACCGCCTGGGCATCGACGCGCCCAAGGGCGTTTTGCTTCATGGTCCTCCCGGAACCGGGAAAACCATGCTTGCAAAAGCCGTGGCAAACGAGAGCGACGCTTATTTTATTACTATAAACGGTCCCGAGATAATGTCAAAATATTATGGGGAGAGCGAGCACAAGCTGCGCGAGGCTTTTGAGGAAGCTGGAAAAAATGCCCCTGCTATAATATTTATTGACGAGATAGACAGCATAGCCCCGAAACGCGCCGAGGTCACGGGTGAAGTGGAGCGCCGCGTGGTGGCGCAGCTTCTCTCTCTCATGGACGGCTTAAAAACCAGAAAGAACGTGATAGTGATAGGCGCAACGAATCGTCCAGAAGCGCTGGATATGGCGCTTCGCCGCCCGGGCAGGTTTGACCGCGAAATAGAGCTTCGAGTACCTGACCGGGAAGGAAGGAAGGAGATATTCCAGATTCACACCCGGGGGATGCCTTTTACAGAGGACGTGAGCCTTGATGACCTTGCCGACCGCACCTACGGATTTGTGGGCGCGGATATCGCTGCATTATGCCGCGAGGCTGCAATGACCTCGCTTCGCCGTGTACTTCCTGAAATCGACCTTGAACAGAAGGAAATCCCCAAAGAGACGCTGGATAAACTGGTTATCAAGCGTTCTGACTTTGAAGAGGTCATGAAAGAAATCCAGCCCTCTGCGCTTAGGGAGATCTTATTTGAAGTGCCCAACGTGACATGGGAGGATATTGGAGGGCTTGATAATGTAAAATCCCTGCTCAAGGAGGCTGTGGAATGGCCTTTAAGATACGGGGAATCTTTCAGGCGAATAGGTGTGGAAGCACCGAAAGGGGTGCTTCTGTACGGACCTCCGGGCACGGGAAAGACCCTGCTTGCGAAAGCTATTGCCAATGAAAGTGAAGCTAATTTCATAACGGTCAAAGGCAGCGATATATTGTCGAAGTGGTATGGTGAGTCTGAAAAGCATATAGCAGAGATATTCAAAAAAGCACGGCAGGTGGCGCCGTCTATAATATTCCTCGATGAGCTTGATGCGCTTGCTCCAATGAGAGGAACCGCCCTCGGGGAGCCCCATGTTACAGAACGGATTGTAAACCAATTGCTCTCTGAACTTGACGGTCTTGAGGAACTGCGCGGCGTTGTGGTGATTGGAGCCACCAACAGACCTGATATAATCGACCCTGCCCTTTTGCGCCCTGGAAGGTTTGATGAGATGATACTCGCACCTGTACCTGATGCAAGGACAAGGCTTGAGATATTCAAAGTGCACACGAGAAAAATGTCGCACGCAGATGATGTAAATCTTGACGAGCTTGTTAGGCTCACTGAAGATTTCACAGGGGCGGATATTGCGGCTGTGTGCAAGAAGGCAGGGCGGTTCGCCCTGCGGGAGGATATAAATGCACAAAAAGTCAGGCATGAGCATTTCTTAGCTGCAGTAGAGGATACGGGTCCGTCGGTGACGTCTGATATCATGGGTTATTATGAAAAGCTAAAGGACGAATTGCGAAAGAAGCGCTCAAAGCAGATAGAGAGCAGACCGGAGATGTATGCATGAACTCCTGTGCTGCTGAAGGTGCACGCCATACCCGAAGCCCTCCCGATGCGTGTCTCGGGACAGGTATGCGAAGCATACCTGAACACCAGATAAAGCGAGGTGTCGCTAAAACTTTAGGAAAGTTTTATCAAACGAGGGGTATGC
>CAYSLW010000179.1:0-4523 GCA_964431955.1 uncultured Candidatus Methanoperedens sp.
CTTTTTACACCCGATGAATTGACTGGGAGGATAAGGAACAAAGATCCATTTGTACAGAATGTACTTAAGGAGAAAAAAGTGATGCTGATAGGTGAATTAAGTGGATATTGATGAACTTGAAAGAGCCGGCATTATAAAGAGGCTGCCGATCGACGAGAAAAAAGTCAGCGATGCACTTGATCTGGCAAAACGTGATTTGAAAGCAGCAAGGAATATGATGGGTGAAAATTGCGACTGGGCGTTCTCTATTGCATATAATTCAATGCTGCAATCGGCGCGAGCTCTTATGTTTTCAAAAGGGTGGGGACGATATCGAGGACGGAAGCTGAAAATGCACTGTCAAGAGCGGAAAAGTTCATTCGGGAAATCGAGACGCTTATAAAAAGTAATTGATGGCTGACCATACAAGTACAAGATATATGCCGGTATAAATGATAACGTATGAAGCTCGCAATCTTTCACGACTACATAGGCGCAATAGGCGGCGGGGAGAAGCTGGTGCTGATGCTTGCGCGCGGGCTTGGAGTGGATGTGATTACCACAGACGTGGATGCGGATTCTATCAAAAAGATGGGGTTTGAGGATGCGAAAATCATAAGCCTGGGGGGAACGATTAAACTTCCGCCTTTAAAGTGGATTTCTGCTTCGTTACGATTTGCGCTGTGCGATTTCTCAATGGATTGCGATTTCTTTATTTTTTCTGGGAACTGGGCGCATTATGCGGCGAGGAGGCATAAGCCGAATTTTCTTGCAAATCTACAAACTGCTTCTACAAGCGCTGGGAAAGCCATGGAAAGAACCGCATGCTGCGGAAGCCACAATATAAAAATATGATTATAAATAAGTGTGGTTCAACCCTAAGGCGAGTTACAACAGCAAGGTTATGATAAACCTTTCTTTTGACATTTTGACATATCCAATAAAGCCAAGTTTTATATCATAATAAATTAACATAGGTTTGATGGGAACCGTGAGCGCCAGGAAAAGGCTCGAGACCATAGAACGCGATGTTCTCCCTGCCATGTTCGTGGGCATACTAAGTAAGGACGATGAGTGGCTGGAACATACACTGAAAGATACCCTGCCAAAACTTGAAGAACGCGCTCTTCGCCTGGCACAGGAATGCAAAGAAAATGGGGAATGCGCAGAAGGTGAGCCGCTGTGCGATGAGGCACGCATCAGGGATGTATTTGCGCAAACCAAGAGCAAACTTGAAAAAGAGCATCTTGTCAGGGAGTCGCGGACTAGGTTTCATCACTGAAATGCACACACTGAGAAAGATTATAAGTCTCTTTGGTACTCTAGATAATAATACCTACACACCTAAAAGGATTGGTATATTGCAGATATGGACGAGAAATCATTGCTTGGAGGAATAAATCGTGGCTCAAAGAGAGGAGATTAAACGTATTGTATTAGGGCGTATTTCTGCTGGTAAAACATATATTGCCAATGGACGTTCAAAATACCGCATTAGCAATCATATTGTTCATCTGCGCTTCTGTTCTACCGATAGATTTGGTTCATGATTGTGTAAGGCGAAAGCTTTTATTACATTACTGCATTATGAAGGAAAATAGGATTATTATGAAATGGCAAGGCAAATCAACGCGCAAATACACAGGCGGTAGAATCATACGGTCAAGAGGCAAACGAAAGTTTGAACTCGGCGGAGAAAACGCAAATACCCATCTCGGTGAAACCATACGGAGAACAGTAAAAACCTTGGGTGGGGAAGAGAAAGTCCGGCTCTTAAGAGACAGTACTGCGATAGTGACCGACCCTGCAACAAAGAAATCAAAGAAAGCCAAGATAGAAACCGTGACGGGCAACCCGGCAAACATACACTATGTCAGGCGAAACATCGTGACAAAGGGCTCTATCATCAAAACCGAGCTGGGCAGCGCCCGCGTGACAAACAGACCCGGGCAGGAAGGCAGTATTAATGCTGTCCTCATACCCGGTACTGCTTAAAAGTCACCCACATCTCGGGCAGATGCTCCTGTAATATTTCGTTATTACAGCAGGCATCCAGCCTTTTTCTTTTTTCAAGCGCTCTTTCCATCGGTTTTCCAAGCAGTTTTTTAATTCTTTTTTCATACCGCGAAAGCAGCGCCATGTCATCATTTTCAAGCGCATCTATTATTGTTTTCCCCGCTATCTCGCCTGCAAGTATTGCATTGTTGATGCCTGCGCCCGTAATCGGGTCAGCCATTCCGGCGCTGTCTCCTACAAGAAGAACATTGCCAAAGACGAGTTTTTCCCGAAGCCCGCTTACGGGTAAGGCGCCGGTTATGAATTCTGTCTTTCTGCCGCCAGGCTGCGCCGCAGTTCGGGACTCGTATATAAAGGCATCAAGACGCTGGCGCGGAGACCCTCTGCCCGACGTCTGCCCCAGACCGACTTTAGCCGAGTCTTTGCCTGTTGGATATAACCACACATACCCTCCGGGCGCGTAATCTATGTCAAAAAAGATCTCACATGTTTGCGGTAAAGTCCTGATACCTTTGATATGATACTGGGCGCAGACTGCAATTTTTTGATTTTCTATCCCCAGCAGTGATGCAGTTTTTGAAAAAACCCCATCTGCGCCAACGATTATCTTTCCAGAAGCCTCGCCGCCTCTAAATTTAACGCCTCCGGCAGTCATATTCATAAGAGACGAATCCCATCTGAACTCTGCACCCGATTCTTTCGCTTTCATTGCAAGAGCCATATCAAACGAGGGTCTATCCACCACGAATCCGTTAAGCTGAAAATCATGGAACGACAGATCAGGAAAGTAGGTGCGCATTGTTGTTATTTTTGACTGGATAATACAGTTATCAGGGAGTTCAAAATTGATTGTGCGGCTGATGTATCCCGCGCACGGCGACCTGCAGTTGCTGTTTTTTTCAAGCACCAGAACGCGGTAGCCTGCCTTCGCTACTGCTTCTGCGGTAATAGACCCGGCAGGTCCTGCTCCCACCACAATCGCATCATAGCTCATCTATATACCCACTCGTGAGAATAATATTTCGGCAAAAGACTGTTTGTAAGAGCTCTTTCTCTTTCGCAAAGAGTTCCTGTTTTTAACCTGACATGGAAGCGCTCTTCGAATTTTCTCTTCATGACACCTTTGACCTCGTCCATATCGCGCTCTTCCCCAAGTTCTCTGTCAAGCCATGTAAGCCCTTCCCTGATAGATGCTATTTTTTTATCAAGGAATTTTTCCTCTGGTATATTCGATATCCGAAGCATCTCCTCTATATCAAAATCAAGCAACAGAGTACCGTTCTGGAGCAGTTTTTCTTCCCATCTCGTCTGCGCGTTGCCTGATATTTTCCTAGTCCCCTTAGTCCCCGTATTTAAATACGGGGTCTCAAAATACGGGGTCACAACCACATCATTGATTGGGCGGAAAGCAGCATTCAAGCCGTAATGAATAAGCGTATCTATTATGACGCCGCATATCTGTTTATACGATTCGATGATATCGAGAGGGAACAACTCGTTGTCTATTGTCCCCACCACGCCGTAATTAATCTGTCTTCCCCTGTCATCCGAGAACGCTATCCCGCCACCACTTATTCTTCGTGTGATGGTATAGTCTTTGCAATCGGCAAGGTTTAACTCCGCATCTGCTTTCTGGAAAAACCCCAGGATTATGGATTTTTTTGGAGTCCAGAAAAAAAAGGTATTGCCCTCGCCTCCTTTCAATATGGCTTCATCCATTGCCATCATATCGCGTACATCAACAAGTCCAAAATCCATGAATCGCCATTCCTCCATGTTTGATGAACTCAAAGATCTCGATTCTTTTTTAGACGAGTTCATCAAAGTTATTCCTCCAGCGCTTTCATTATGGATTCCGTGAAACCAGACGGGGTTGTTCCAGGGGACTGGATGTTCTCTTTTTCGTATGTTTTTTCGATATTTCTCTGTATTTTTTCACGTTTAGCTGGCGTTCCTTTTAATTGTTCGAGGATTTTGAATAGCGCTTCTTCCGGGAATAGAAAGAAATCACCCGAAATGCTTATGTCTTTGATTATACCATTTTCTATTGTTACGAACGACCTGATAAGCCCTCCTTTTGATTTATGGATACCCCGTTTGATTTTTGATGAGTCCATTGTTATTACTCCAGTGCGTTCAGAAATGGTATGATTCATTTTGCCATGATATCATGTGCGAACCCATAAGCCCTGTTCTGAATCTCGGGCAAATATCGATACTGCATTTTTTTGTGAGTTTTTGCATGCACTCGGTCACGAGGCGCAAGGGCAATATGTCGCTATGCTCATAACCTGCAAAT
Source organism: uncultured Candidatus Methanoperedens sp. (assembly GCA_964431955.1). Lineage (GTDB taxonomy): Archaea > Halobacteriota > Methanosarcinia > Methanosarcinales > Methanoperedenaceae > Methanoperedens. The sequence goes on from CAYSLW010000179.1 coordinate 4,295, forward strand.
GAGGCAAACAGCCCTTTACCGATAGCGCATCCTGATACGGGTTTAATCTTCATGTGTCTCTCCCATTATAGCAAGGTATCCCTATTGCAAATGAAAGTATTACTCAGTATAATATATAACAGTTGCCTTTATGATGATTATGAGCTTATGAGCTTTCGGTTGAGTGCTTCAGCATCCTCAACTTCGCAATCCTGTCCCTTATCATCGCCGCTCGCTCAAACTCAAGGTT
>CAYSLW010000180.1:0-4479 GCA_964431955.1 uncultured Candidatus Methanoperedens sp.
TCACACGAGCCACTAATGCTATGCCTCCAATATCATGGCAGTCTGCGCAGTTGGCTCCTCCCACCCTGCTCTGGTTGTGCACAAGCTGGGTTATTCTGGTAAAGCCGTATTTATAGCCGTGGCAGCGGTTGCAGGCAGAGTCGTTCAGGTTGGGATAATAGCTGGTGTAAAGCGAATGGTTGGTGTATTCGTAGATGCTGGTATTGGCACCATAGGTCGAATTGCCGCTGATTTCAGGAGGGACTAATTTACTGTCTCCTGTGAACGTGCTTACCATATCGCTGTAGGTATTCGTGCTGTTAGTATAGCCCTGATAATGACAGGAGGAGCACCAGGTGGTATTTCCTATTGTTGAGTTCACGGTGTTGCTGCCCTTCCAGAGCGATGGTCTGCCGAGGGCGCTTGTCTTGTGCAATGTCTCGCCGTGGCAGTATTTGCATGAGGAAAGCTGATCGCCTGCAGTCCAGTAGCTTTTCCACTTACTTCCTGCACTTTCATCATTGCTGTGTTTAACTAGATTTGCAACCTGCGGTGCACTTCCTGTGTAGCTCCCTGCCTTTGGCTGCGCTAACAAAGCATTCATGAAGGTGGAGTTCTGGTGGCAGTTTGTACAATTACCCCTGAAAGAAGAAGTGCTGCCGTTTATATAAGTGGCATTCTGGGCAAATACTTTTATAACATGGGCATCCTGCGAGTGGCAGACGGTGCAGTTCACAGAGTTGTTATGGCGGATGTAAGCATTGTGACATGAGGTGCACTGTGTGTATTCTGTGATGTTGCTGGTGATAGATACCGATGGGTCTGGCTTTGTGATGTTGTGCATTGAGTTGTGGCAGATGATGCAGGGAATGTTTGAGTTAAAATCATGACTTTTTAGCGGATTACTAGAGACGGGATACGTATCGGAGTAAGTTGAATTTGAGCCATTTAAAGTATTTATGCTTGTGAGATTGGTATTTCTAGCTGGATGGCAGCTTGAATTGTAGCAGCTGGGAATCGACTTTGTAGCACCACTTCCATGGCAGTCGACACACGTCTTTTTGCCATCATGCACACCATATGAATATGAATTTGAATTGCTTGCTGTGCCATTAAAATGCCCATATCCCATATGGCAATCAAGACATTGGTCGGAAGTATGAGCAGAATGAGTCCAGTATGCCGCACTCGATGTACCAGTTATTGAGGTATAGGGAGATCTTGGGACATATGTTCCTGAACTACAAGTCCTACCCTTCCAAGTAGAGCCTGTATCTGGAGCCATATGACAGACGCTTTGTGTATTATCAGTAGGCGTGTCTATTCTGAAATACGTCGTGGCATTAATATTTGCATCTGAAACCTGTACTGCTGTTATCCTCCAAACACCGAAGTCTGGGTCAGTTTCTGTAGTAAATTGTCCTCTCGTATTATTTGAAAAGTTTGCAATTCCATTTATATCGGTGGTGCGAATTGCTGTTGCCTTTAATATGCCATTTCCACTATAAATTGTGAAATTGATATCTATCCCTGACTCGGGCTTGTTTGTGCTATTTAGCTTGAGTGCATATGCTCTAATGGTAAAAACTTCATCATCAAAATCTGTGTCGCCATAATTATTCCATGGCCCAAACACTGCGCCCCTATTTGCGGCTAATTTTAGCTGGGAAAATCCTCCTACCATCGATGCTGCAAATATGGAGAGCGAAGTTGTGGTTGCAGATAGCGTATTATTCGCCGCATCCACGCCTGTGCCGAGCTCGCTCCATGCGCCGTTTTTATAATGATATATCACAAGCCGATTCTCATCCTGATTGCCAAGCTCAGCATTTGTGTAGCGTATCTTAATCTCCACACTGCTGTAGTTGAGATTGCCTGCGCTCACATTCACATATTTTATAGCAGTGCCTTCTGGACTCTCAGCCAAAGGATTGCTGGGATATTTATCAAGAATAATAGCGCTGTTAGTGGAATTTGCGCTGAGCTTGAACTTTGCTGAAACGTCCTTAATGCTCAATGCATCAAATTGCAGGTAGCCTCCGCTGGGAATATCACTCCAGTTAAAGCTCGTGTTCGCATCGCTGTAGAGAAGATTGTTATTCGCATCGTAGGCAGTAATAGCGACGTTTAAAGGATTGTTATCCTTATCCCTGATGCTTCCCTGCACCGTGATGTTGGTATAATTTATCGAGACTTCAATGTAGTCGGTCATGATATGCGAGTATTTCCAACCGCTTGAAGATCGGGTATAATCATTCTGCTCCGCCAGAATCGTGAGATTCCCGCCTGCATCGATGTAACATCTGATTCCAGAGCTTATCTCCCCTGTTAAATTTACCTCGCTGCTGCTGGTGGTTGTGTTTAGCTGCAGATATGAACCATCAGTACAATTCCAGACATAAAGCGCAGCCCCATCATTGGTATATGAATCATGCTTACCTATTCCATTCCACAAAATACTGATTTTGTTTATGCTTGCTATGCTTTCCTGAATATTGAATTTGAATCTGTGAGCTGCATAGTAATTCTCTGAGTCAGCTTTGTCGCTCTGAAAAATATCATCATTGGCAGATATGCTGGAATACTGTGCACCTGTGAATTCTACGCTCGGCGTGTCATTAGTAGTTGGTGGTTTCGCATTATATATTTGATCACGATATGCCCATTTGTTTGCGCCGTAACCTGTGCTGAAATTATATTCAGCGACTGCAAACACTGACAGTGATGCCACTGAAGCGGTCACCGTATTATTCTCGATATCCCCCGTGGTTGGAAGCTGCTCCCATACAGCGCTGTTCCAGTGGAAGATAGTGAGCAGTCTTTCATCAGCGCCGTTGAGTTCAGAATCATTGTAACCTATTGTTACCACGGCAGAGGAGAAAGAAAGATTGCGCGCGCCAATCTCAACGTATTTTATGGCTTTGCCGGGTGGAGAATGGGCAACAGGATTATTCACTCCAAAGTCGTCAAGTATGATCTCTCCATTTGTCGGCGCAGTAATGTTTAGCTTCAGAGTTACGTTTTTTGTTTTCAGGGCATCCACCTCAAGCTCTCCCCTCTCTGGCACGTCGGCTGTGGATAGCTTATTGTCCTTTGCTTCCTTTTTCAGGTTTTTAGCTTCATCATAAACCTTGATATCGCTTATAACCGGCTTGTTACCCGCGTCATGAATCTCTATTTCCTGAGGAAGCGGTGTGCTGAGAGCAAATATGGATAACGAGTTCACAGTAGCGCCTGCGATATTGCTACTTGCATCAATCCTCGTAGCAAGCTCGCTCCACGCCTGCGCTGCGCTGTCATAGCGGTATATAGCAAGCTCTTTTTCATCAATGCCATTTAATTCCGCATCCGTATACTGTATGGATACCAGAGCTTCAGTGAAAGATACGCTTCCTGCGCTGATGTCAACGTACTTCACCACAGTTCCGGGCGCAGATTTGTTCACGCCCGGCGGCAGGTTGATGCCGTAATTCTCCACCGTCACCCTGCCATTGGGCGAATCCCCTGAGATCCGAAGGTTGATTGAAAGGCTCTTCGTAGCAAAAGCATCATAATTGATTATAGCGATGTGGATCCCGTGCCAGCTTATAAGATTGACATTCGGTTTTGAACCGCTTGATACACCTTCTCCGCTTAAAGTCAATGCACCGGTTAACGGATTGCCTGCGCCGTCTGTGAATGTCAGGTCTCCACTGCTTTTTTCCGGCTCGGTCTTTGTCAGTATCGGGGGAAAATACAATAAAGCCGCAGCTATGCCTGACAGTACCATAAACACAAGTACTATGAGCCTTATATTAGAGCGTCCTTCCCTATCCTGCAAGATATCCATTTTTAAACCCTAAGTGCGTTCTTACATATATGCCATGTCCTACCAGATTTGCCTTTGTTTATTATTTGACTTTTAACAATAAATAGGTTTACATTATGATGATTACCATAGTTCTGTGCTTTTGTCATGACGCCAAATAACTGGTATGATAGCTCTGTCTGGCTTTTTTATCGCTTTTATACGAGAACGCCTGTAACGGAAAAGTATTTACTCGTTGCGGCAAAATTACTCGATGATGCCGGATTCGTAATAACTGTATTCTATACAGACAGGATTAAGACAGGTGCAACAATATGGGAAAAATGAATATATGGTTTGATGAAGAAGGGGACTTTCTTGAGATAACCTCAATCCCCTCTAAGAAAGGATTCTTTAAGGATGTTGGAAACGATATTTGGGAGCGGGTGGATAGCACAGGAAATGTCTTGGGGTTTGCGATTTTGAATTTTAAAAAGAGGTTCGAAAAATTAAAGGAAGAATCCATCGAGTTGCCGGTTGATATTTTATTCGCACAGGCTGAGGCATAAGAATAGGAGCAAAATGGGCTATAAAATTGGGGAAAGTAGCCCGGCAAGGATTCGAACCCTGGTCGCGATATCAGAGCCTCGCAGTATTTGCTTCCTGTGCTGACATGAGTGGTGCCGATTATGCGAAGTCTGATTTTCCTTTTT
>CAYSLW010000181.1:0-4443 GCA_964431955.1 uncultured Candidatus Methanoperedens sp.
ACATATTCCGGGGTAAAAAGCACCCCACAGCAAACTCATTGGGAGTTTTACAATCTTGTAAAAAGCAGCTTGCCTGCATTTGCAGATGATTTCCTGAAGCTTACCGAGCTATATGAAACTGCCATGTACAGCAGCAGAAAGATGGATGCCGAGCAAGCAGTAAAGGCTGTAGAGCTATTAAGAAAAATTTATAATTTAAGCAATGAAAAAAATAAATAAGAAAATATTATTGTCAATCGTAGCTATCCTCCTGCTTATAAGCCTTTTCAGGTTCTCCGAGAGCACAGCGGACTTCAGTACATATAATCCAGATTGGAATGGAGGTGTGCATATCAAGAAGCTTCTATCTGAAAACCATCAGGTCATAGCAATGCCAGTTCGCAGTGATCTTGCATCCTTTGAACCCAACAGGACTGTCTTTGTCATTCTTGGGCAAAGGGGGAATTTTTCAGAAAAGGATATGGATATTATAAAGAAATTCGTAGAATCAGGCGGGCTGCTTGTCCTTGCGGATGATTTTGGCTCAGGAAATGAGCTTCTCAATAAACTGACGACTTCCGTCTACTTCTCTAATATGCTTCTCCAGGACGATGTAAGTTTCTGGAAAAACTCCACATTTCCAGTAGCAGCAGCAAGCGTTCGAAATGTGAGCAACATCACGATGAATTATCCGACATCCCTTGTAATCACAGATAGATCAGTTAAAGTGCTTGCCAGTACCAGCAGGTTCGGCAGGATTTCCAAAAATGAATCAGAACGCGGGCAATTAGATTCGTATCCTGTGATGGCTCATTTCTCCTATGGTAAAGGCGAAATAGTGGCAATAGCCGACCCCAGTATATTTATAAACAGCATGCTTCCAATGAAAGATAATAAGCGTCTGCTCGAAGAACTTGTGGAAAATCGAACTATTGTAATTTTTGATGAGATGGGTCGAATGCCTCCTGTCTTGAGTTTTAATTACCTGATAAAAACAAACCCTTATATTCAATATCTGTTCGCAGGTATTGTTATATCTCTTGCATTTTTATACCTGAAAAGAGATAAGATCAGTCTATTCAGAAGGAGAAAAACAGATAACCAGGCTTATGGCGAACTTAATGAAGAGCATATTATCTCAGATATCCTGAAAAGAAATAAATGGAGCGAGCGAAAACTAATGCTTTTTAAAACCAGGCTAAAGAGAGGGAAATAATGGAAAAAGAATTGGAAGAGGTTCAGTATATAGCTAACTCAATTTTTGATGAGGTAAGCAAAGTGGTCATAGGAAAAAAGGATCTCATCAATTACCTTACAATAAGCCTTCTCTCAGGGGGAAACATTCTCATGGAGGGTTTTCCTGGCGTCGCAAAGACAACCATTGCCAAGACGTTCGCCTCCGTGCTTGGCTGTGATTTCAAGAGAATCCAGTTTACTCCCGACATAATGCCAGCAGATATCACAGGCACGTATATCTATAATCAAAAGACAGGGAGTTTTGAGCTCAGAAAAGGTCCTGTGTTTGCCAATATCATACTGGCTGATGAAATCAACCGCGCCTCCCCGAAATCCCAATCCGCTCTGCTTGAATGCATGGAAGAAAGACAGGTCACGCTTGAGGGAAAGACCATGAAAGTGCCTGTGCCGTTTATGGTGATCGCAACCCAGAACCCAATAGACCTTGAAGGGACGTATCCTCTTCCTGAGGCGCAGATAGACAGGTTTCTATTTAAACTCGATGTGGAATACCCTGATGAAAAAGAAGAACTTGATATGATCATCCGAAAAGATAACGGAACAACGAGCGAAATAAAAAAAGTAACATCTCCAGAGCAGATCAATCGCCTTATAGCTGCTGTAAAAAAAGTGTATATCGATGAGAAAGTAATGCGATACATCAGGAATTTGGTCATAGATACGAGGAAGAACAAGGAACTGCTGATCGGCGCAAGCCCCAGGGCATCTATCGCGCTTCTTAACGCATCAAAATCCATTGCAGCGATGTGCGGCAGGTCTTACGTTATCCCTGACGACGTTAAATATCTGCTCCCAGTCGTGCTGAGGCACCGCTTGATCCTGGCGCCTGATTCAGAGTTTGGCGGAATAACTGTAAACGAGATTATCCAGAATGTTTTAAACCAAATGGAAGTTGTGTAACATGCATGTTAAGCAAAGAGGAAAAAATGCTATAATTTTTATATTTATCTTCCTGATGCTGGGTTTAATAACCACAAACCCGTTATTTTATGCTGCAGGCATCGCTATAGCTATTATTCTGTTTTTCGATCTCTTGAGTTTTTTGATTGCAATCAATGCAATGAATGTATCTCTAATAAGGAACATCAGCAAAAATAGAATGTTCCAGGATAATTCCATAGATGTAAAGGTGGAGTTAAAAATTAAAACTAAGAACTTAAAGAACATCTATTTTAAAGATGTATATCCTGAGGCTTTTGCGCTTGTTTCAGGTGATGCATCAATGAAGATCGATTCAGGGAAAACGCAACATGATATTTGCTATAGATTAAGCGCGATAAAGCGTGGAACGCATTCTTTTACAGAGTCATATATAACTATTGGAAGTAATTTTCACATGTTTGAACACCGTATAACTCTTGAAAGCAGGGCAGAAGTCAGCGTTTACCCGCCTGTTCTATCAAAAAGATCGATCATGGCGCATTATATTTCTTCGCAATATGGTACAGGTAAATCAAAACAAAGAGGTATTGGCATTGAACTTGCCAACATCAGAAATTACATGCTTGGGGACGATTTCAGGCATATAGACTGGAAAACAAGTTTGAGGCTTAACAGGATGTTTACAAAAGAGTTTGAATCAGACATCGGGCTTCCGGTATTTGTTCTGGTTGACCACAGCAAGACATCTAACCCGGATGATAATCTCGACAATGCTGTCAGGATAGCAAATTATCTGGTCATGCAAGCAGAAGGTAATGATCAACCGGCAGGTCTGGTAATGTTTACGCACGACAGCATTACAAACCAGGCTTTAATAAAAAAAGGAAAAAAACACGTTGAAATATCAAGAGATCTTTTTTCACTGGAACCGAAAGAGAGTAAGCCATATATTATAGCTATGGATATAGGGGAGATAAAATCATTTGAGCGAAATTTAAATTTGTCAAAAAACGAATTTTTTTCTATACTTGCTCCATTTTTTGCAGAGAACCATGAACACTTAAAAGCTATGGAAAAGCAGGGAATTTACCAGGCAATAAAGCGCGTAATAAATTTTTCAAAAACACCATCCTTAATTACTATAATAACAGAACGATACGATGCGCCGTTGATCGAGAGCATACGTCTTGCAACTTATTATGGACATAAAGTTATATTGATCGCTACATCCGGGGTTTTGTCCAGAGCATACGATGTGCTTGAACTGGAGGAACATTACCAGGAATACATGGAATTTCAGAACAAAATTGAAAAATTCAAACGGCTTAAGGGTGTGAAAGTCGTGGAAGCTTGTCCTGGAGTCAAGCCCGAACAAATAATTAACCAGGCGGTATACAGATGGAAAACGCATTACTGAGAAAAAGAGTGGTTGAGCTGGAAAGAGAGAATGAGAGGCTGAGGGCTGGGCACGGGCTGGCGAAAAAAAACGAATATAGGAACACAGGTTATGCATTGATATTTTTCGGGGCTTTAACTCTTGTAATCTCTTATTACACTTACAATAATACTAAGCTGGCTTCTATACTTTTATTCGCAGGTCTGGGTACTACCTACCTGGGTATTATCTCTCTATTTCTCAGTCCAGAGAGGTTCGTTAGGGAAGAGCTGATGGAGAAAAGCATCCTGTCCAGCGTTATTGTAATAAACAATATAATACAGGAGCTTCAGATATATTCAAAAGGGATTTACATTTTGACAGATAATGAAATAAGGGTTATTCTTCCTCTCAGGTCGGACTATAAACTTCCTGAGGAAATTCCACAGAGAACATTCCAGGTAGGCGAACCCAGCAGTACGGCTTTAGTGCTTATCCCTCTTGGATATTCCCTGATGCAGATGGCAGAAAAAAAAGGAGCGGATTGGAGCGACCTGACCCAGGCTTTAAATGATGTATTTGTAGAGGGGCTTGAGCTGGCGCACAGCGTGGAGGTAATGCAGGGAAGCGACATAACCGTAAAAGTGAACGAACCAGTCTACATAGATCTATGCACCAGGGTATCTAAAGAAGCGCCGCGCATATGCGATATAGGGTGTTCTTTTTGCAGTCTGATAGCGTGCATAGTTACTAAGAGTACAGGAAAAAAACTCGTAATAGAGCAGGTCGAACACAGTAAAAATAGCGTGGTTGCAAGGTTCAGCCTGAGCTAACGTTAGTATCCAGCGACCCATCGGGGTAGCTAGCGAAACTCACCGCAAAGGACGCAAAGTTCGGGTAGTGTCCTAATTTTCGTGACTGCTCTTAAAAACATTAGGGATTTGTCGATT
>CAYSLW010000182.1:0-4394 GCA_964431955.1 uncultured Candidatus Methanoperedens sp.
GATAGAAACCATTAAAACAGAAGGGCATTTCGGGAATCCGATTACCATCCTCCAGGCGCAGATAAAAGGGAGAACCTGCCGCCGGTTTATTGAGCTTTTAAAATCAAAGCTGCCGGAAAATGAACTTGGAAGATTGAAAAAAGAACTGGGTGAAAGAATCGATGATGATTGCTGCCTTCATATCAGGTTTGACAAACAGGCTGCGTATATTCAATATTCCAATCACAACTCGTGAGATTTCAATTTCATTATTTGGCGGTTTATTTGGTGGAATTGTTACTATATCACTATACTTTATAATAATAAAGTTGAAAAATAGGAAAACCAAAAATAAATGATGAATAATTTGACTTTATTGCACTCTCCTTTTGAATAATAAACATGCGCCTGAATCAAAAAATAGAATTATGCTAACCGACTAAATGAAAAAACATGAGCACTCACTCCGATGCCTATTTGGATTTCACATTTATTAGATAGTTTAATTTAAGTAATGTATTGTATATATAATATAACATCCTTTCATTCTTAGGTAGAAGCATCTGATAATTCAAGTTTATTTTGTAGGGAGGATGTGTAATGATAACTGGTATTAATAAAACTGTCAAGCAGTCGGGCAAGAATAACAATATGCAGCGCAGAAAGGTAATTCTTGCGTTTCTTATTATTTTTGTGTGGCTGATAGGTACAGGAATTGGAGCAGCAGATGTAGTGAGCCTTAAACTTGAAGGACACCTAAGCTATGTCACATCAAGCCACGACACATCAAGGATTACATACGCTGTTGTAGTATCAGGCAACTACGCATACATAGGTGATCAGGATAAAGGTCTTGTGGTGGTGAATATTAGTAACCCCGCAGTGCCCACTCTTGCAGGACACTATGGCACGGAATGGTTTGCACCAGGTGTTGCAATAGCGGGGAACTACGCTTACGTGGCTGGTGGTGATCTTATGGTGATGGATATAAGCGAACCGACAGCGCCCAAACTGGCAGGAAGATATAACACGGCAGGGAGTGCATATGATGTTGCAGTATCAGGGAACTACGCATACGTCGCTGATTGGACTAACGGTCTTGTGGTAGTGGACATAAGCAAACCGACAACACCCACAATGGCAGGAAGATATAACACAGCAGGATTTGCATCAAGTTCTTTATTATCAAGTGCTATCTGCTTTATTTTAGTCTCGATATCCTGCGGTGTTTTATTGTAAGGCACTATCGCACCAGGTTTTTTATGCAAAATCTACGCTTGTTATAGTACAACGTGTTACACTATAACCATTCATTAGAAAATTAAACAACGTAGTAAAATTCACTATACTGAGGTCGAAAATCTACGGATCAAAAGAAATTCCTCTATCCTAATGACAGACGCTATAATAACGCCATAGTTGGAACCCCAGTACTAAATCGAAATATTCATATCCTGCCAAGCAATATTATACACCATGGCAAAAGATAAGAAGTTAGTCCAATCAGAGAATTGCAACGGCTGCGGAATATGCGTCACGGTCTGCCCAACAAATATAAAACTTTCAAAAGCTGAAGATTTCGATGTAGATGCAGCAAAGCTGGCTATCATCGTAACCAACGGCGCTGCGGTGATAGATTACGATACATGCAACGCCTGCGGGATATGCTCCAAGAATTGCCCTGTTGAGTCTCTCGCAATTGTCCCGATATAATTTTTGAACAATTCATCAAGGGTTCTTTTACATGCAGCGCTTTAAAGGCGAAATCGGTACTGATGTCAAGAGAGCGTCTGATATAATAAAAAATGAAGAAAAAGAAAAAAGTTCCTGATATGATGACTTCGGGCTCTGAATTGATCGGTATACGTTACCCAGACCATGAAACTACGATTAAGCTCATCGAGCTTGCAGGCGTGCCTATAACTTCGACCAGCGCCAACATTTCAGGAGAGGCACCGCCTACAAAAGTGGATGAAATTAAAATACGCGCGGATTATATAATAGACGGCGGGGATTTAAAAGGCGAGCCTTCGACCGTTGTGGACCTTGTAAACCGCAAAATAATTAATTCTATAACTCTTTTGTTAACTATCTTATTTAAATATACTTGACGGGATAACAGGATACACAGGAATAAAAATAAAAAGTTATCCAGTCGATCCTGTAAATCCTGTCTAACGGACTCGCCGCGATTCGAACGCGGGTCTGCGGGTTCGAAGCCCGCCAGGATATCCTGGCTACCCCACGAGTCCATGGTTTGGCAGCGGTTTTATAGTTTGGCAGTGTATTAAATGTTTCTTGAAGAGCTATGGTCATAACGCTGCTTTCAGATTTCGGGGATGTGTATCCTGCTTCCATGAAGGGTGTAATCCTGAGCATCAATCCTGCAGCCAGTATAGTGGACATCTCCCATTCAGTGCCATCCCATGACATACGCGCAGGTGCATTTATTTTAATGATCACTGCAAGATATTTTCCTTCAAACACGGTACACATTGCAGTGGTTGACCCTGAGGTGGGAACAAAACGCAGAGCCCTTGCAATCAGAGCCGAATCTGAAAGCGGAATCCATTATTTCATAGGTCCTGATAACGGTCTTCTCATCCCGGCTGCAAAAAGTTTTGGGGATTTTAAGGTCTATGAGATTACAAACACGGCTCTATTTCAAAAAAATATTTCCAGTACCTTTCACGGCAGGGATATTTTTGCGCCAGTGGGAGCGCATATCTCGAAAGGGATGGATATTGGCAATGTCGGTGAGCTGATTTTTGACTTTGTAAATCTCGATTTTGGGATGGGAATAAAAAAGAGCGGATCCCTGGAAGGCAGGATTATATTTATTGATTCATTCGGGAATATCGTGACGAATATTCCATCGGGAATGGTAGATTTTCAACCGGGTAACGTACTGGAGATCGAAAAAAAGCAGGTTTTATTCCAGAGTTCGTACGGATTTTGCAAACTGGGCGAGCCGCTTGCATTAATCGGAAGCCACGGATATCTTGAGATTGCGGTAAATCAAGGGAGAGCGGCAGAATTTTTTAATAAAAAGCAGGGCGATGGGATCGCTATAAAAACTTGAAGTTGATACCATAGTTTAAATATAGTTTAATTTTAATTTTAGTATAGCATAAGCAATATCCTCTTCTAAGTTCTTGTCTGTATAATGGCGTAGCATCCTGCGCTGCCCCAGAAGTTCCTCAAACTCCCAGCGAGTAATTCCAGCAAGAACACATGCTTTGCCAGATGAAAACACACCGCGCTGATAAAGTGCCAGCGCTAATTCCTTGCGCAGTTCTATATCTACTACGTCAGAAGGTAGACGTAGCGCGTCCACCACATCTTCAGGTATCTTCAATACAAGTTGACTCAATTTTTCCATTTCCATTCTTTTTATAAGTTATATCACAGATTCTTTAATTACATCTTTATATATGCTTGTCATCTTTTAGGATTATACTTTTCATACGTCCCTCTTGCATTCATTTCAAATACCCCTTCTCGATAAGATAATTCCTCAATGCCATTTGCCAGCCTTCCATTTCAAGCCCAAACTTCGAATTTCTGCTGCCTTTATTAGATATATCAAGCCTTTCTGGTTTTCAAGCCTCCCCACGAATAAAAACCTTGTCTTAATATTATCTCTTCTCTTGTTACTATTTCGAAACCGATCAAGGTCAACGCCGTTTGGTATATACACAGCATTTTTTATTCCTGCCGCCTTCAAAGCCTCTAGCCCTGTAATATCCACTGATACTATTTTCTTAAAACCAGCGTATTTCAAAAAAAACTTCTCGGCAAATCTTTTCGGTGAAGAATACCGCTTATCGTTAAAACTGATGCCATGACACATGTTGATTACAGGAATCCCATAGAGTCTTGCAACAATGGAAATAAAAAAGCCAAGATCTGCGGAGTGAGAGTGAATTATATTTGGTCTGAGCTTTCTGAGATTCTTAAGTCCCCAAAAGGACAACAGAATTAAAGATACTATCCTTCGAGGGGTTATTCTATCTAAGTTAAATGGATGCTCTCTTAGCCCAAATTTCAAAACTCCACTATCCTCGATTTCTTCGCATTTTGAAGTAACGACACAAACTTTATGTCCTGATTTTACCTGTTGTTTCTTAAGGTTGTAAACTACAAAAGCATCTCCTCCCACAATGGGAAGATATTTCTTAGTTATATGCAGGATTTTCATGAAAACTCCGCCAGAGAGCGGCGCCTCAAAGGGTCTGGGGCTTGCCCCAGCGCTGATAATAACTGTAGCGGATGCGTTGTAATTCAGCATGCTCAGCCCTACCTCCTCGCAGCATAATGCGCCCAGTTGCCAGAAAAAATAAAAAAATCATACTTCTTCGAAAAATTGCACATAGCAAACTTTAAAGACGCCGAGATTTGCTTTAGCGGCGGCA
>CAYSLW010000183.1:0-4305 GCA_964431955.1 uncultured Candidatus Methanoperedens sp.
CAAGCGAAAAGCCGTGGACTGATAAACTCTGGATATACGATTTGAGGACGAATCACTAATTTTTTTGAATATAGAACTTGCCTGTTTAAAAGAACTCACTTCTCAATAATCGTCTCTTCTATCTTAATCCCGAAATGCCTCGCCGCCGCCTCAAAATACACCAGCACCTCGTCGCCCTCCTTGAGCGCTGTCACAGCTACGGGATTCCCGTCGTTTCCAACGAGCTTTATGGTCTCTGCGTTCTGAAGCAAAGTCTTAATCCTTGCTCCATCAATCTCTGCCTCGACGAGCATCAGCGGGCGGCGCTCGATTTTTACCCTGCCCACGACAGCAGGTCGTGGTTCGCCTTCGGAGTTTATTATCAGCACCTCATCGCCTGAGGTTAGTTCTGAAAGATAGCGCGTCTTCTCTCCAACTCTGATATAGGCATGCACCGCTCCCGCATTCACCCTGAATGGGCGCGCAGCAACATACGGGCTTTCTTCGGATTCCGAATGCACAAGGAATAAGCCACTGCTCTGCGAGCCTATCAGCATTCCTTCTCCGGGAACCATCAACGAAGCAGTGTCCACGCATACCCTGTCTCCCATGCCCACAGGTTTTACTTTTGTCACCCTTGCTTTTACCAGTGGTACTTTTTCCATTCCAGACATGTCTCTTGCAGCTATGACCTTCTTTATCTCAGAGAGATTATCGGTATCAAGCAACACTCCATCCGAGCCGTGCTCAAGCGTCTCAAGCGCAAGTTTTGCCTCCTCTGCGTTCTGGACGCCCGCGATAATCTCCACGTCAATCTTCTGGAGTCCTGCTATCAGGTTCTCAAGCGGAATGACCTTCCAGTCCGTGCCGATTACAATCAGAAAATCGCATGATTTTCCTAATTCCAAAGCAAACTGCTCGTATTTCTTATTCTTGATTACAACATACCCGGCAACAGTTTTGCCCTCCCTTGTCAGTCGCCGTGCTTCCTTGACATCTTCGGAGTTGGCAAGCTCGGAAGGCAGTTTTTTGTTTCCATCGCCTTCGCTGTCTATCCCTACAACCACGATATCGGCTTCTTCGCCGGGCGCTGCAATTTTGATATTTCCAAGCTCTCTTACCTTCTGCACATCCTCGGGATTCAAAAGTACGGCATCGGCTCCTGATTCAAGCCCCGTGGTAATCCGAGGCTTCTTTTCTTCCCATGCCCCGCTATCTGCTTTTATCCAGACAGCTTTCTCTTTTTTCACCGCAGCGCCTCCATAGCATCATCCACACTTACGCCTTTATGAACTATAAGTGTAAGGGCGCGCGTCATGGCTGTGGGATTCTCATGCTGGAAGACATTTCTTCCAATTGCCACGCCCCGTCCTCCGGCATCCAGCGCAGCGCGAACCATCGCGAGGAATTCCTCATCTGTACTGGTCTTGGGTCCTCCTGCCATTACCACAGGCACGGGACAGCCTTCCACGACTGCCCTGAATGAATCGATGTCACCTGTGAAATTGGTTTTTATGATGTCGGCGCCCAGCTCTGCGCCCACACGGGCTACATGTGCCACGAGTTCGGGGTCGTTCGGGTTCTTTATGTTTTTCCCGCGAGGGTACATCATAGCAATAAGGGGCATTCCCCAGTTGTCGCATTGTTCAGCCACAGCAGCAAGTTTCTTCAACTGCTTAGCTTCGGTTTCAGAACCGATATTGATGTGTACACTAACAGCATCCGCTCCCATTTTTATGGCTTCCTCTACTGTGCAGACCTGTACCTTGTCGTTGGGGTCGGGTCCGAGCGAGGTGGATGCGCTCATGTGTATGATAAGACCGATATCGTGCCCGTATCCGCGATGACCGTGTTTTGCCATTCCTTTCTGTAGAAGAACGGCATTAGCACCTCCGTCAGCCACCCTGTTCACCATCTCTGCAAGATCAACGATGCCTCTTACAGGTCCCATGGATATTCCATGGTCCATCGGGATTATTACCATGTTCCTGCTTTCCCTGTCCATTATCCGCTCAAGTCGTATTTTTTTACCAATTTCTGACAATTTGATCACCTTTGTATCATTTCATGTTAGTATGTGACACACTTACACGGTTATAACCATATATATAATTAACGCATTTTTGTGAATGAAAAATTGGGGTTTGATATGCAGAATTTATTACACTGGTAAGTAAATGTATTGAACTATGTCCTTATCTGAAATCATAATACAAAGAATCCAGCAAAGCGGCGAGATATCCTTTCGCGATTTTATGGAAATGTCCCTGTATTACCCCGAGCTTGGATATTATACCTCTTCCCGCGATAAAATCGGAAAGAAGGGCGACTACTATACAAGTCCCAACCTGAGCCCGGCTTTCGGGGAGATAATCGGCAGGCAGCTTGAAGAGATGTGGCGTATCCTGGGCGAAAAAGAGTTCACGGCTGTGGAGATGGGAGCAGGCACCGGCATTCTATCCTGCGATGTTCTTGAATATCTTAAAAAAAATCAGGAGTTGTACCGCGACCTTGAGTACTGTATTATTGAAAAGAGCCCTGCTATGCGCGAAGAGCAGAGAAAGCGATTGGGGGAGAGGGTCAAATGGTACGATTCCATCGAGGAGATTTCCGGGATGTCGGGATGTGTATTCTCAAATGAACTCGTAGATGCTTTTCCTGTGCATCGGGTAGTAATGAAAAACGAACTCATGGAAGTATTCGTAGACTATAAGAATGGTTTTGTTGAGATACTGAAACCGGCTTCAAAGGAACTTAAAGATTATTTTGCCGAACTGGGAGTGATTTTGCCACATGGATGCGGGACAGAGATTAACCTCGATGCTGTAAAATGGATAAAAGAGCTCGGAGCATCCTTAAAAAAAGGATTTGTGCTCACGATTGATTACGGCTACCCTTCCTCGGAATTATATCAGGAGTACAGGAATAAAGGGACGCTCATGTGTTATTATAAACACACTGCAAGTGAAAATCCCTACCTGCATATCGGGGAGCAGGATATTACTTCCCATGTGAATTTCTCGGCACTGGAATACTGGGGTAAAAAAACTGGACTGGAGCTCTCTGGTTTCACAGACCTGGCACATTTCGAACTTGGGCTTGGTATCGAGGAATACCTGAAAAAGTTACAGGAAATCAACCCACCAGGCTATCACAAAAAAATGCTTCAGGTTAAGACTCTCATTATGGAGATGGGCGAGACCTTTAAAGTGCTGATACAGAAAAAATGTGTGGAGTGCAAAGAAATATCGGGCGTAAAGTATCCAGGTCGCTGGAAAATTAAGTAGAGGCTTGAAAAGGAAATTGAAAAAGAAGCAAAGAAGATGATTAACTCATCTTCTCTTTCTGCCGAACAGATACACCGAGCAAAGTGCTGCTGCGACAAGCATTAGCTCGAATCCTGGAACCTTTTCTGTTGGAGTCGGAGCTATAGTCTCTGTTGGTTTAACTGGCGTTTCCGTTACTTCAACTGCTGGAGTTGCAGTCGGCACAGCTACACCTTTCAATCCGGTTATTGCGAATATCGAGAGGGTATCGGTCTTTGCCTCGAAGTACGTGAAACTGGCGTCTTTTGTCTTTTCAGCGGTTTCAAGCTGTACCCATTTGCTTCCGTCCCACTTGACCATCTTTACTTCGCTTGTGGCGAGGTTGTTATTGCTGATCCATGTGTTCTCAACCTTGAATCTGATGAGAACTTCTTTTATCCGCTTTGTGCCTGCCCAGATGTTCACGTTCCTGTATACAGTTCCGGGCGGCGCAACCGTTACAAGTTTTGATGTGCCTTTGAGGGCTTCCACTCTCAGGGCTATGTCGTTCTCGTTCTCCCTGCCTGTTACTGCGATTTCATAAACGCCCAGTTCTGGGGCTTTGAAGGTGTAAGTAACTGGCGTATTGGCTATGAGGTTCTTATCGTATCTTTCTGACTTCAGTATGTTGTCATAGGGTTCTAAGGTTACCACGCCTCCGCCGCCAACACCAGCGCCGTCGCCAACGCCTGGTGCTGCAGCGGCTGTGACCTGTGTTCCAATCAGCGCAAAGGTGCTGAAGTGGCTCACGTTTGCAGTGATGTATTTACCTGTTTCATTTAGAGCGTATGGTGTTTGTACGTCCCATGTATTTGTAGAGGTATTGTAGAACTTGACCCTCAATTCAGAAGCGCTGATCCCTGCTGCTGTAAGCATTGCATCGGTGTAGTTGAACCGTATCTGTATGTCCGGGATGAAGCGCGCGCCCTCTGGACCCAGTGAGAGGTTCTCGCCGATTAGCTTGTCGCTGCCCAGAAATGCTACGAATGTGGAATTCACAGCAGCTAAGGAGTCTATTGAA
>CAYSLW010000184.1:0-4291 GCA_964431955.1 uncultured Candidatus Methanoperedens sp.
TTTGAGGTATATTCGACCTTATAACTCATTTCAGGTCAAACTCTTTCATGATATCTTCTTCGGAATGCAGACGTCCATGTTTGATGTCTTCAAGCGCTTCTTCTATACCACGTATTGCTTCATCGCTGAGTGGTTCTTCATCGATCGCCATATTCGCCAACCTCTCTACAACAGAATTATATGATTCACGGGAATGACGTTTTAGAGATGTCAACTTGTCCTTAACTCCGGGATCAATGCAGATTGTTGTAGTAGCTGTCATATAGATTACTATAGGTACCTATATGTTAAATAAGCTTCGGGACTCACCATACACGGCATAAAATACCTTGTCGGGCGTATTTTTGTCTTTAATCTTTACCCGCTTTCTTTCGAAGAATTTCTGAGATATAAAAATGAGACCCTTTTTGGCGTATATACGGAAAAAAAAGAGGCTATTAAGGCGTATCTGTTCAAAAGCGGCAAACTGCCTGAGGTCAGCGCCGCACTTCTTGAAATGCTAAACAAAGTCTATGACGAATACCTGATTTACGGCGGGTATCCGAGAGTTGCCATCTCAAAAACCGATGAAGAAAAAAAGACAGTCCTGAAAAACATATACAGCACCTATTTTTTAAGAGAGATAAAGGACGTGCTTGGCTTGACAACGGACTTTAGCCTGAGCAAACTAATAAAAGCACTCTCGCTGCAGCTTGGCGGACTGATATCTTACAACAGCCTTAGCGAAGTTTCAGGTTTTGATCATAAAGAGCTTTTGACGCATCTGAACATTCTTGAGAAAACCTTCATCTGCAAAAGAGTGACTCCGTTTTTCACCAACAAAAGAACAGAAATCATTAAAGTCCCTAAGGTATATTTTTTTGACATCGGCTTTCGGAATACCATTATTGATGACTTCAGGGCGTATGAACTGAGGCAGGACATTGGCAAGCTTAATGAGAATTTTATTTTTGCGCAATTGACTTTTACAGGCAAGGAAGTGAAATTCTGGAGGAGTAAAGCTAAGGCTGAGGTAGATTTTATACTGGATAAAGAAGGCTTGATTGCAATAGAATCAAAAAGCGGTGGGAGGAGCGAGACAAAATCCCTGAGAAGCTTTAAAGAGAAGTACAAACCAGACAAAACGATAGTCGCATGCAGGGACATTCTGGCAGAAAGCGAAGGCACGATAAATCTGCCTTTTGTTTTCATTTCTACATTGTATTACTGATCTTTCCAGAACGCCTTGCTATCTTGCTTCGGCTTTCCTTCTCAACACCCTCCCGTGCTCATCTATCTCCCCTCTCTTGATGCGGGTGCTGGATATGGGCAAACCGTCATCCGCAAGAACATAATCCACAAGCACGATTTCTATCTGCCCCAAGCCTTTTTCCCCGCGTATCCTGTTTATCTTAAGCGCAACGGGATGAGTCTCAGGGGATACAACTATAAAATCAAAATCGTCATGAATAGTAGGACCGCAGGGGTCGCCCAGCCTGACAATCACTGGAGCAATTCCCTGAACTTTGATAAATCGCATGACCTGGTTATGGCGTGAGCAATAATCAACCACCTCATGAGCCTTGTTTTTAGCCATCTCATCTGAAGTAATCCCAACAAGTAATTCTCCGCCTCGGCTCAACTCACAGGCTTTCATCAGCAGAGCCTTATGACCGTCATGCAATGGGTCAAAAGTCCCTCCAACAGCCACTCGTGCCATATTCTCAGGATTGTGCAGCCAAACGATAAGAGTATCCTTTAATATCTCTTATGCGATTCTAAGGGACGATGGACGAAACAATACACTGGGCAGATCGTCTCGCAGATGATGTGCTATCGCGGGGGAAAAAGCATACAGTAGCTTCAGGAATAACACCTTCAGGCGCGATACACATAGGTAACATGAGAGAGGTGGTGACTGCTGATGCGATTTACAGGGTGCTTAAGGATAAGGATGCTGATGTGCGCCTCATCTACATCGCAGATACCTACGATCCACTGCGCAAAGTGTATCCTTTCCTTTCAAAGGAGTACGAAGCCCATGTGGGAAAACCATTGTCTGAAATACCATGCCCATGCGGCAGCCACAAGAGCTATGCAGAGCATTTCCTGCTGCCGTTCATTGAGGCGCTGCACACTCTGGGCATCAAGCCCCTGGTTTACAGGGCGGATGAACTTTATAAACAGGGAAAATACGTTGATGCAGTTAAGAAAGCCCTGACCAACAGAAATGCTATAGCCAAAATACTTTCCGAAGTTTCAGGAAGGGAACTTGAATCTGGCTGGAGCCCCTTCAACCCCATCTGCAATGAATGCGGGCGCCTGACCGCGACAAAGGTTACGGGTTTTGATATTGAAAAAGAGACGGTTGATTATGTCTGCAAGTGCGGCAAAAGTTGCGCGGTTTCCATGAAAGGCGGAGGCAAACTCACGTGGCGGGTTGACTGGCCTGCGCGGTGGCCCATATTCGGCACAACGGTCGAGCCTTTCGGCAAAGACCATGCCACGGCAGGCGGCTCATACGACACGGGAAAAAGGATAAGTCGCGAGATATACAATTACGAGCCTCCGTATCCGATAGTGTACGAGTGGATTATGCTTAAAGGCAAAGGCGCCATGCATTCCTCCACCGGTCTTGCGATCTCGATAAACGAGATGCTTGAGATAGTGCCGCCTGAAGTATTACGCTACCTGATTATCAGGCAGAAGCCTGAAAAACACATTGAATTTGAGCCGGGACTGGCGCTGCTTAATCTTATTGATGAGTATGACAGGGTTGAGGGCGATAAGCGGGCATACCAGCTTTCCCAGACCGAGGCTTCTAAACCTACGGATATTCCTTTCAGGCATATGGTGACTGCGGTGCAGATTGCAGATGACCGGGGCTTTGATTACCTGCTTACTGTTCTCGGGCGTACGGATTATGATACCTCGGATGTGGCAGCGATAAGGCAGAGGGCAAACAACGCCAGGAACTGGCTTGTGAAATACGCGCCGACCTTTGTGAAATTCAAGGTGCAGGAGGCGCTCCCCCCTCAGGTGAAGAGCTTCACGAAAGAAGAGAAGCTTGCGCTTGCTATACTTGCGGATGAGCTTGAGCGCGGCATGAGCGGTCAGGAAATCCATGACAATATGTATAAGGTGGCAGAGGCGGCTGGGCTTGACGGGAAAAAGATTTTTGAGACAGTGTATCTGGCGCTTCTCGGGATAAAATCAGGACCGCGCGCGGGGCATTTTCTGGCTTCGCTTGAGAGGGATTTTGTGGTGAAGAGGTTTAAAGAGGTGAGTGAGTTAGATTAACCTTCCTTTTTTAATTCGCAAGTATAACAGTATGTAGATTTTATTTAGGATGAAATCATTTCAGGTTATATGACTAAATTCTTTTCTCCTATTGATACGTTCGACCAAATCATCTTACCACAAATTGCAGATTCCGATGTGAAAAGCCAATAACTCCCCATCAGTTCCCGATAAAAGCACAAGCTGCCAATTGAATAATTAGAATGAGATATATGTTCTCCTGCCCTCTTCCTTCCAGCGCTTGCCTCCCTCACTTCCTTGACTAAATCCGCCCCTCCGCCATCGGGCGGCGCCTCCGGGGGTCTGGGGCTTGCCCCAGCGCATTTTGTTGTTGAAAGAGGACTGTCTGTCCTTGCTGCTGTGGCAATGGCGGTCAGAGCGTGATGGCATTCCCTTTCCTCGGCACTCTTGACATAGGTTTGCTCTATCCGCTGCTGATAATCCCAATTGGCATGATAGGTGCGTCCAATGCTTTCGACATGCTGGCTGTTATAACGGACTGGAAGCCGGGATGGGGGCAGTGATACTTTCCACGCTCGGCTTAATAGATTGGGTTTTGAAGAATAACAAGGAGTATCAACCACAACTGAATTAATTTTTGTGCCAGGATACATCCAAATATTTATTGAATAGGATTGGTAAAATCCTTTTGCTGACTACTTGCACCGAACTATGCATGTTTCCTCGGCCATTTGGTAGTCCTACAGTTATCGATTCTACCAATTTTTGCTATTTTGCATTGTCAGTTTGCTCTAAACCGTCGCCTTCCTGAACGTATATACACTAATTATCAGAACAACCACAGTCATTATAGTGAGTTCTATGATGCCGTTTATTGCAAAACTTCCGGCAAACAGCGCCCTTGTGGTATCTATGGCATAGCTCACAGGATTTAAGGAAGCTAATATTCTTAACCACGAAGGCATCATTTCATAGGGCATAAGCGCGCTGCTTGTAAAAAAGAGCGGCATACTGACCATGCTGGTTACAGCAGCATAGCCATCATGGTCAT
>CAYSLW010000185.1:0-4288 GCA_964431955.1 uncultured Candidatus Methanoperedens sp.
CATTTGTTTTCATTAGTTGTACTTGATCCAAGCCACTTCATCACGCGAGATATCAATATATCGGCGGAGATCACTGGCTATAATGATGTCACGCACAAGCTGGGTTCTGACCTCATAGTTTCAACTAACAGGGGAAAGCCTATTCTAACTACATGGGGTTTCGGGCTTGGCAGGGTGGTTTCTTTCACAACTGATAATGGAGAAAATTGGGCACCGGCTTTGTACAGCGGTGAGAACTCGCGTATCATCTCATCCATGATCAATTGGGCAATAGGTGACCCCAGGCAAAAGGAAGATGTGGTGATACAAGCTGAAGATATGTGGGGCGGCACATCAGGTAGGGTCATTGTTAAATCCAGCACTCGCCCGATCTTGAAATTGGACGGTAATGAGATCGAGATCACCCCGACAGGAGAGAATACGTTCGAGACAAATCTCATGTTCGACAAAGATGAAGATCGCGGATACCACGACCTGTCAGGATATGGGTTGGCTGTGAACTATCCACTTGAGTTCAGGGATGTGGGATTCAATGAGGAACTGAATATGATCATTGAATCCAGAGGTGGGCACGTGTATGATGAAGAGGAAGTGCAAAGCCGATTGGTATCTGATATCAAAGAGAAGTCCAGACGGACTGTGGATGAACCGCAAAGCAATAAAGAACCCTTCCTGCTTGCGGCGCTTATTTTGTTCCTGGGCGAGGTGATAGTCAGGAGGCTTAAGGACTACAGGAAGGAAAGACCTGTTATTGAGGAGAATCCGCCGAGGGCAGCGCCTGCGGTTGAAGCTGAACCCGCTGGATAAAACTATCGAATAAAGATTCAATTGCGCAACATATTACTCCAAAGTCTTAAATAAACGCATGCCAACATTAATTATGGTGTCAGTATATGAAAAAAGCTCTCATAATCGTGGATATGATAAACGATTTCGTCACAGGAAAACTGGGCAGCCCCCGCGCCCGGGAAATCGTGCCTAATATAGCGGCTCTTATTAAAAAAGCAAGAGAACAGCGCATTCCCATTGTGTACCTGCGCGATGCCCATTCCTCAAACGACAACGAACTGGCAATCTGGGGAGAACATGCCATGAAAGGTACGCAAGGTTCAGAGATAATACCCGGACTCAAACCTGAAAAAAAAGATATAATAATAGAAAAAAAATGGTACAGCGGGTTTGTGGATACAGGACTTCCACAAACACTTAAAAAAATTGGAGCAGACACCCTGATTTTCACAGGCGTGAGTACGGACATCTGCGTCCAGAATAATGTGGGTCATGCCTATTTTTCCGGATATAAGACAATCGTGCCTCGCGACTGCACCGCATCCATAGACGAAGAATCCCATGAACAGGCACTTAAATACATGAAGAATATCTACGGCACGGAAATAACAACCTCGGATAAGGTGTTGTAGAGCTTGGGCAATTTGATGATAGCCGGAATAGATGAAGCGGGAAAAGGTCCCGTGCTTGGTCCCATGTGCGTTGCAGGAGTGCTTCTTTCCGAGAAAAAACTGGATGCGCTTTCGCAGATGGGGGTGAAGGACTCCAAACAATTGACTGCAAAGAGGCGGGAAGTCCTTGCTGTTGAGATTAAAAAACATGTGGATAAATATTATATCCTGGAAGTAAGTCCAATCCAGATAGATGAACTTCGCAAAATAATGACCATGAATGAAATAATGGTGGTCTGTTATGCTAAAGTCATTGAAGAATTAAAGCCAGACCATGCTTTTGTGGACGCTGCGGACGTTATTGCAGAGCGCTTCGGAGAAAATATCAAGAAAAAATATGCAAGAGAAATAGAAATCACCTCTGAACACAATGCTGACGAGAAATACCCCGTTGTTTCTGCTGCCTCCATCCTCGCAAAAGTGCAGAGGGACAAGCTGATAAAAATATTAGAAGAAAATGTGGGCGCCGAAATCGGAAGCGGCTATCCAGCAGACCCAAAGACCATAAAGTTCCTTGAAGATTGGGTTCAGGAGCATGGAACGCTCCCGGATTTTGCGCGAAGTTCCTGGGAAACTGCACGGAGGCTGCTTGTCTATTCTTTTTTAGGTTCTTCTTTTTTCTCTTCCTTTGTCATCTCTATATCCATCTTGTAGTCATCGTAGCCCATCCATGCAACGATTAATCCCACAAACAGGAGGAAGAGACCGATGGTGCCCAGCAATAAAGTTTCAAGTTGCGCCCAAAAACCAAGTCCGTATAATGTTTTCGGGACATACCAGAGTATACCAATGATTAATACTACTATACCAATCAACATCTTTAATATATTACCTGCTGAAGACATATTATCACCCATGCTTAATTCTTTTACCCTATATTAAGTTTTTTTATGCGCCATCGGAAAACTTAATACCTCAATTATTAATAATACTGTAATGAACGGCACAATCCTGCAGGTCGCCATAAAAGGCGTATATTTGCTTGAGAAATCCGGAGGTCCGGTACCGCTTGTGCTTCTGGAAGACGACGTGAAACGCATAATGCCCATATACATCGGACTATCCGAAGCGATATCCATAAATGCAGCTTTGCATCGTGAAATCCCGCCAAGACCCATGACCCATGACCTGTTTATCTCGCTGCTTGAACGCGTGAGTTCAAGGATAGACAGTATCCTGATAGATGAGTTAAATGAGGGTGTGTATTATGCAAGGATGTCGGTCTCGATGGATGGGAAGCATTTTGAATTGGATGCAAGACCGAGCGACTGTATTGCTATAGCTTTGCGCTGCGGCGCACCCATTCATGTAAGAGAAAGCGTACTCTCCGAAGCGGTAATCAATAAAGGAGAGATCGAAAATATCTTCCCTCTTAATAACTACTTCTAAAGACCCCGTATTTAAATACGGGGACTAATAATACTTTCACTTCGCTTCCGCAAAGCAGATACGTAACAGGATATAATCAATAAGTATGGTTTTTGAAGAGAAAGGCATCTATACCGTGCATGAGTTCACCCTGGCTGTAAAGAGTATTCTTACCGCCGGCCAATTTAACGACGTCTGGATCAGGGGGGAGCTCTCAAATCTCACAAATCACAACTCAGGTCACCGCTATTTTACCCTGAAAGATAAAAACAGCTCATTGCAGTGCGTCATGTTTAAATGGTACGGCAAAAACCTCCGGTTTGAACCCGAGCACGGCATGAAGGTACTTGTTCTGGGAGACCTTGATGTTTATGAGCAAAGGGGCGTTTACCAGTTAAAGGTCAGGGCGATCCGACCCGATGGTGTCGGGGAACTCTATAAAGCATACGAACAGTTAAAGAATATACTGGCAATGGAGGGTTTGTTCTCACCTGAGCATAAAAAAACCCCGCCAAGATTCCCGAAGAAGATAGGCGTGGCTACATCCCCCACTGGCGCTGTTCTCCATGACATATTGACTGTTATAAAACGCCGATTCCCTGTTAACATCCTGTTTATACCTACGACAGTACAGGGCGAATACGCTGTGCAGAGCATAGTTCGTTCAATTGAATTGCTGAACAAGACTGATGTTGATGTGATCATCCTGGGCAGGGGAGGGGGTTCGATAGAAGACCTCTGGGCTTTCAATGAAGAACTTGTGGCGCGGGCTATTTTCAATTCAAGAATCCCAATCATATCCGCGGTGGGGCATGAAACAGATTATACGATTGCGGATTTTGTGGCTGATGTCCGCGCTCCAACGCCTTCGGCGGCTGCGGAGATTGCTGTTCCTGACAGGCAGGAATTGGTTAGTCATGTAAGCAGGCTGGGTGAGCGGTTAATCGAGAACCAGAGGCGCAGTATCAATGATACTATGTCACGCATTTCTGAATTGGGGGCATGCGTGGAGCCGCGCATGTTCCTTGAGCGATTGGCTGATTATATGCAATTTATTGATGAGCTGACCCAGCGGCAGAGCTTGAATATAAAGAGGCTTTTGGAGGTTAAGAGGGCATTATTTAAAGCACATGCAGGCAAACTTGAAGCAGTCAGCCCGCTCGGGACACTTGCGAGAGGTTACAGCATAACATTAAAAATGCCGGATAAGAAACTTGTACGCAGTATAAATGATGTTGAGAAAAAGGATGAGCTTGAGATTATTGTGAATGATGGAAAGATAAAATCCAATGTAAATGATAAAGAGGTATGCACATGGAAATAAGTTTTGAGGAATCGCTTTCGGAGCTTGAGGGTATAGTGGAAAAACTGGAAAAAGGGCAGCTTTCCCTGGATGAGAGCTTGATGCTTTTCGAGAAGGGGATAAAGCTTGTGAGGGAATGCAACACAAAACTGAAGAG
>CAYSLW010000186.1:0-4285 GCA_964431955.1 uncultured Candidatus Methanoperedens sp.
ATGAAATGGTTCATTTAATTGAAAGAAAACACAACGAACGTTTCTGGGGCTTTATATCTGGTAAATTCAATAATTATAAGGATAAAGAAAAAGAACTATACATGCTTCTCGAATTTGAGGCGCCAGTGGAATTCTTTAAGCATCACATATCGAGGCTCACGCTTCCAACAAGCTCTCAACATACTCAAGCGCTTTCTGCTGCTGCTTCAGCGTAACATTCCCTTTGATTCCGTGCTCCATGAGCAAGTCAAGCATCTCTCTCAGGCTAACATCTGCAAGCTCCGAAGCTTCCCTTAAAGTCATCTTTCTATCCTTATACAGATTTACAGCATACTCTCTCAAACCAAGCTTGATAAGTTGTCTTATCGCATCAGATTCGTCAACATCCTCTTTCCTGGCGCGGTAGCCGATTTTTACCGAGAGTTCTTCAGGCAAACGTATTGTTTTAGTTATCATTTTCCACCTCGTCCATAGCTAAATGGTATTCCTCTTCTGAAACCATATCTCTAAGGTTTCCGATATATTTCTTCGCATCTTCTTTCTTAATCGCTCCTTTTTTCAGCAGGTAAATAATAATAGATGTCGGGGTCAAATAAGGAATATTCAGGTTCTCAAGCAGGTTCAAAAACTTGCCATCATCGCTTGAGATTGGCGAGAGACCATCGTACAGCATCAGTACCTGAGCTTCACCGCCTTTAACTTCAAGACTTTTTACAAAGGGGTTTTTACCTGGCTTTTTTACCTTTAATAGACCTTTATTTATATTCTCATAAATTATCAATGCGTCAATGAATTTTTCTCTTTCCCGTGTAGTTTCGTCCATAACCGATGGCGGTATAGATACTTCGATATTGTTGAGAACGACCTCTTTGGCGCCGGCTTTTGTCAATTTAATCAGCGCATCCGAATCTATCACAAGCTTCATGTAATCTAATGTGTTAATTGTAATACAAAAGCTTTTTGTTATTTTCTCAGGTTTTGATAGACTTCATAGCTTTTCCTTTCGCCTCCAAAAATTTCAATACCCCGGCAGATCATCTTACACTGATGCAAGACCTAAGCCCAAATATTACAGAACTCTTCGCCATCCCCTTTTCCTTTTTCCTCGTAATTCTCTCCATCCTCGCAATCCAATCAATTACGATAAACATAGTCAGCCGCCGTCTCGGCAACATCTCATTCAACCACCCCTACTTATTCAGGGCAATGAACTGGTGGGGCGTTTTCATTCACGAACTCAGCCACGCCATTACAGCGCTCCTGACCCTGAATAAGGTAAAAGAATTCAAAGTATCGTCAAGTGGCGGGCATGTCGTGCATTACAGCAGCCGGAGCTTTGGGTTTTTCCAGTGGCTGGCTACCCAGTTAATCAGCGCATCCCCGGCATTCGTGCCGCCGCTCATAGTGGCGGTACTGTTAGGATATTTGCATTACATTAATCTCCAGAATATCACATTTGATTTCAGGTCGTTAGATCCCGTTGGTGTAATATCCAGTTTATACCTCGGTTTAATTCCCTATATCGTAAAAACTGTCGGACTGCTGCTGGTAAACCTCGATTATTCCAGAGTAGAAAACATTCTTTTGCTGTTGATTTTGACTTTTTCTTTTTCGGCTGCAAAACCAAGTTCAATTGATAAAAGCAAAGCCGGTATACAGGGGGACTTACAATCATTGATAGAAGGATTTATCAAATTCCCCCTATACACATTATTATCTGTGCTGGTTTTCGCAGCGTTGTTCTGGATATTATTGAAATTTAACCTGACATTATTTTTATATGTTGTAATGTTTTTGATATTATTGCCGATATTATCTATTTTTGCTCTGGTGTGCAACTACCTGTTTATAAAACTGATAAATCTTTTTGATAGCTCTTCAAAACTGCGTATTGTGTTATCGATTTCAGCCCTTGTTCTTGTTTATTTTTTTATGAAACAATATACTGTGGAGCAGTATCTGATAAATATAATAAGCGCTTGCGTACTGATAGGTATTTTGAAGCTGGCAAAATGAGACCTCCAGCCGGAGGTAGTCGCATATAAATACCAAAAAACCAATACTAAAATCAGGAGAAACCTATGGAATTAAAATCCGTAAAAATCAATTCACCAGATGATACAAACCTTATACTCGGGCAGACGCATTTCATCAAGAGCGCGGAGGACTTATATGAAGTCCTCATAACCTCTGCGCCCGGCATCAAATTCGGGCTTGCGTTCTGCGAAGCCTCGGGAAAATGCCTCATCAGGAGCGAAGGGAACGACGAGGAACTGATAAAAGCAGCAGAACAGAATGCCCTCTCTATTGGATGCGGTCACAGCTTTCTGGTATTCATGAGAAACGCCTATCCAATCAACGTACTGAACGCAGTGAAGAATGTGCAGGAGGTGTGCAGTATTTTCTGCGCCACGGCGAATCCCGTAGAGGTGATTATAGCACACACAGAGCAGGGCAGGGGCATTATGGGCGTTATAGACGGTGAAAGTCCCAGAGGCATAGAAGACGCCAGGGACGCCGAGGAGAGGAAGTCGTTCCTGCGAGCAATCGGATACAAGAGATAATGGGAGCAGAATATCTTAAAGTAAAGGTACCCGCCACTTCAGCGAACCTCGGCGCAGGCTTTGATGTGTTCGGCATCGCATTGGAAAATCCTTTCGATATAATAGAGGTTGAAAAAAGCGATAGGACAGAAATAATAGTAACTGGAAGGGATTCGCAGCATGTACCTACTGACCCAAGAAAGAACACTGCAGGCATAGTGGCTTCAATTCTTGGAAAACCTGCAAAAATCACAATACACAGGAATA
This sequence comes from uncultured Candidatus Methanoperedens sp., assembly GCA_964431955.1. Lineage (GTDB taxonomy): Archaea > Halobacteriota > Methanosarcinia > Methanosarcinales > Methanoperedenaceae > Methanoperedens. The sequence goes on from CAYSLW010000186.1 coordinate 2,811, forward strand.
TTCCTCTCTCAAGCGGGCTTGGAAGCAGCGCAGCGCCTGCGGCAGGGGCGGCATTTGCGCTCAATGAGATGCATGATATCGGGCTTTCCCGGGAAGAGCTTGTGCAAACAGCAGCACATGGAGAGAAAGCAGCTTCAGGAGCTGCTCACGCTGATAACGTGGCGCCTGCCATCTACGGCGGATTTGTGATAGTACATAAGGATAAAATAATCTCTCTTAATACTGAAAATATAGGCATAGTTGCAGTTCATCCCGATATAATCGTGAGCACCCGAAGAGCCCGTGCCATCCTGCCAAAAAAACTTTCACTTCTGGATATTTCTTTCAACACAGGAAGCGCCGCATCTATGGTTGTTGGCATGATGAAAAGCGATATAGGGCTCATAGGGGAAAGCATGGAGAATAGGGTAATCGAGGAGGTACGCTCAAAGCTTATCAAAGGTTACGCACAGGTTAAGAAAAGCGCGCTTCGTGCAGGTGCTGCAGGTGTAACGATTAGCGGTTCGGGACCTACTATGCTCGCAGTTTGCGGGATGGATGAAAGAGAAAATATCGCAGAGGCTATGACACAGGCTTTTTCACAGAGCCATATCAGAAGCGAGGCTTTCATCACCACAATAGGAAAAGGGATTGAGGTAATATAGCCGTGTCTTTGTGACTGGTATGAAAATTTTGTTTGGTCTATTCCCGTTTAACGATACTCAATCTAATTCAGTTGCGTTTGATACCAGTTTTATTTTCCTACCGTCCTGACTGTCCAATAACAGGATCGAGACCTGCAAAAGCCACCAATTTCTTAGCATTCGAAAACCTCTCTACATCGAGAATTTCACCGAGTATGGTGGGACCCAATATCCCACTAATTCCAGATATTGAAGTAATCTTCGAACCAAGCAGCTTCATCATCTGATCAATTTGGACTCAATACCCTGTTCCTGCTACATCCTGGCGAGCGTGGCTTTTATCTCAGCAATCTCGCTTCGCAGTTCACTCACTTCGTGCATGAAAACCTCTCTAAAGTCATTCCGCTGCAGATGGATTTCTTCTTTTACATCAGCAAAACCCGCTCTCATCTCTTCTTCAAGGTCTGCAAATCCTTTCCTCATATCATTGAACCCATTTTTAGTTATTTCCATCTGCAAATCCTGTTTCTCCAGCATTTTATCCTGCCCCTCTCCCAATCTATTAAATCCAGAGGTCATTGTATTGTTCAAACTGCTAAACCCCTGATTCATAGCAACAATTACCTCTTTCAGAAGCTCTGCTGCTCTGTCAAGACGTTCATCTGTCTCGCCTTCTCTTACTAATTTAAAAAAACCTGAGAACTCGCCTGTAGCTTCACTGAAGCCGCTCTCAATATTTTCCACTTCTATGAGCGTGTTCTTAATATCAGCGCTTTCTTTTAAAAGCTCAAGTTTTTTCTCCTCCCCCTCTGCAACCACTTTAACTCTTCCATCAGGTAAATTTTCAGCATA
>CAYSLW010000187.1:0-4279 GCA_964431955.1 uncultured Candidatus Methanoperedens sp.
CCGAAAATACGTGTTAGTCAATTCATCGGGTGTAAAAAGAACGTAATTTATCTCGCGTGAGAGCTGCGTTTCAAGTTTTTCTATGCAGCGTATAAGTTCATTTTCATGCACATGCCCGATTATGAAGAGGTCTATATCGCTTTTGCCTCCTGCGCTTCCCCCGGCAAATGACCCATAGATGAATGCGGCTTTGATGTCGCCGATTTTCATCAGGTTGTCGGTTAGAATCCTCCCCAAAGCTTCAGTTTTCAGTATGATATTCATCAATTCTGCATATATGGACATGTTTTTATTTACCGTGTAAAATCTTAAGTTGCCTTTTCTTGCGCTTGAAAGCAATCCAATTTCTTCCAGGTTCTTAAGCTCTCTCCTGACAGCATTTGTATTCTCGTTCGTCCTTCGTGCAATCTCCCTGACATACATCTCAATTTCCGGGTTAAGGAGAAATAGTGTCAGCAACTTTACTCTTGTCTTAGACGTGAATAATTTTTCAAGCATTGAGTACAAATTGTATTCAATCGTATAAAAATATTACTCAATGATAAAACAGACTACCCCATATTTTCAATGCTGTGCGAAGAAGCCAGAGAAACTTGCTGTCACCGCCGAAGAGCGGCGCCACCGTAGGGTCTGGGGCGTGCCCCAGCGCTTGTAGAAGCAGTTTGTAGATTTGCAAGAAAATTCGGCTTATGCCTCCTCGCCACATAATGCGCCCAGTTGCCTGAGAAAATAAAAAAATCATACTTTTTCGAAAAATCACAAAGTGCAAACCTCAAAGACGCCGATATCTGCTTTAGCGGCGGCATTTTAATCGCCCCGCTGCGGCTTATGATATTCACATCCTCGAACCCCATCTTCCTGACAGAATCCTCATCCACGTCCGTAGTTATCACATCCGCCCCAAGACCCCGAGCAAGCGTCAGCACAAGCTTCTCACCGCCGCCGATTGCGCCGATGTAGTCGCGGAAGCAATCATAATAGCGCGCTGAAAATTTTATTAAGCTTCCACCATCTTTTCTATCCTGGAAACAGTGCCCTTGAGTTCATTTACTTCCTGCCTTAATTCAAGAATTTCCTGATGCACATCTTTAAAGCTCTGTAGTTCGTGAGTGATGGAATTAAAACCTTCCTTTGTGATATTGATGTGTTCTTCTTGTTTAGCGAGAATATTATTAAACCCTTCTTTAGTCAAAGCAATATGCTCATCCTGTTTCTGTAGGATTTCTCTGGTAATGCCTATATGCTCATCCTGTTTCTGCACAATCTCTCTTGTTATCTCTATGTGTTCTTTTTGATTTTTTAACAGAGCAACCCCGGTTACTGCCATCTTTGAAAGCGCAGATGCAGAGAAGCTGCGAATTTTATAAAGGTATCGATCTTTTCCTTATTACCTCCAACCAGTACCTCTACAATCTCTGTTTCATTTTTTATATTTTTTGCACTGGAATTGGGAATCAAAAGTGCCTCTGCTTCATCCAGCAGAAAAGCCCGGTAACCTACGCTATGTACTTTTGGACCTTTTATCAGAATCTTACGCTTTTCCATAGCATTCTCCTTTCCTTATTAATCTTTCTCGCACTTAATTATTTCTACTGTATCCGGCAAGGTCTTCATTAAGATGTTCCTTTAAGTCCTTTTTCTTCTCATCTAAAAACGTAATCTTTTGGTTTATAGAATGCATAGATTAAAGGATTTGAATCTATAAATTTCATAGACTGCTTTCCTCTTCGAGCATATTTGCGAGAGCTTTTTGTCGGAGGTCTTCTATGTCTTCAAAATCTTCGATCTCAAGGCTATCAAAAAACTTGGTCAAGTCTATCTCTCTATCAAGCATCAGAGTTAGCCTGTCATCAAATTCTATTATCTTAACTCTTCTTACACCTTTTATCCATTTTTCTGGCAAAAATATCCTGCACAGTGAATCCACATCTTTTATTAAAGTCGTCATTTTCATGCCATGTTTATACTTATAACGGTGAAAACGATCATGTACAGAAGGTCGCATTAAGGTCTTGCAGATCGAATGCCTGATAACCATTTTCCCTTAGCTTTTCTTTACCTTCGATCGCTTTTGCAATAATGCCGTAATGTTCTTTGCGCCCGGAGTTATGCCATTTTACCATCGTTGCCTTTCGTTTCAGGTCGGTAAGGATCTTCACAGCATCTCTCTCGTTCATTCTGCTCCATTTGCATTCAAAAAAGGTAATCTCCTTCCTCTTTTCATTTAGAGCGACTATATCTATTTCCTCGCCTTTATACCACCATCTGCCTATTTTAGAAAAATTACCTCCGTTGGCTTCCCACAGGAACTCCTTTGCTATATCCTCAAATGCCTTTCCAATGTATGCATTTAAGTCCCTGGATATTCTGATAAGAACCTCTTCGCTTCTTCCTAAGCTGAGCAGGTCTTCATAGGGGAAAATAAACCCGAACCAGAAAGAAAAAATGTTATCTTTGAGCGAATAGATCCCTTTTTTAGTTTTCTTGATCGCAGTTATGGAGATTTCCCTTCTTACAAGATCAAGCTCCATAAGAACGTTCAGGTATTTCCCAACAAGGCTTCGCGCAAGTCCTGTGTAGTTGATTATCTCGCCCAGTGAGGCGTTACCTGCTGCTATTGCTTCCAGTATAGAGAAATAGTATCTTGGTTCTTCAAGTTCTTCCATAAGGACAAAACGCACATCCTGGTAAATATAGGAGTCCATGCGCAGGAATTTCTCCTTTATGTTCTCTACGATATCTTTTGACGGCTCGACCTCGGTTATATATGCAGGGGTTCCGCCAAATACGCTGTAAAGCTCGACAGCCCTTTCAGTATTTTTAATAAACTTTGCAACATCCTTAAATTGAAAAGGCTGCAGCTTGAGCTGTCCTGTGCGCCTGCCGTAAATGGGCGATTTATACCCCAGAAGGCGTTCCATCATTGAAATGCTTGATCCCATGAGGAATAGGAATATGCGGGTATTTCTCAGTTTATTGTCCCAGTAATCCTGAAGTATAGAAGGAAGAGCTTTTTCTTCTTTTACAAGGTACGGGAACTCATCGAGGGCAATAATTGTCCTGCTGCTCTTAGATTTTTCATAAACGTACTCAAAGAAAGCATCCCAATTACTAAAGCTCTGTTTTTTAAGGAAATCATCATCGTAATGCTCGGCAAGCAACCTGGAAAAACGCGCAAGCTGCAGTTTCTTTGATTCCTCTCGCCCCATCAAAATGATCCCTCCATGCTCTGCTATTATCTTCTTGACGAGCTCCGTCTTGCCAATCCTCCGGCGTCCGAAGATCAACATAAATTCAGCTCTATCGCTGTTGATCCTTTCTTCCAGAAGCTTGAGTTCACTATCTCTATCTATAAACATGATATACTTTAGAATATATTACTTACGAGTATATAAACTTTATATTCGTCAAAATAATACGGAATGGAACCTTCATATGCACACAAGTCATGAATTTATTTCGAATGTAGTCATTGTAATTGCCAATTAATTTTTCAGTAATGCCTTAGATTCGAACCCGATCGTTCTCATCAATCCTTCCTTCAAGCTAACCGCAGGCTGCCAGCCTAATTTCTTCAGTTTTGAGACATCAGCATACATTCTAGGTATATCGATCGCTTCAGGGCGCTTGCGAGATTGCATCGAGGCAAATTTTTTATCCGGGTTGATGATACTTATAACCGTCTCCACAACCTCTTTTATACTCGTCTCGGTTCCTGAGCCCAAATTGTAAGTCCCTTCACCTGATTCTGCAATGCTCAGGATTCCGTTAATCGCATCGGTGATGTATAAAAAATCGCGGGTAAGAGTGAGGTTCCCCAGTTCAACTATTTCTTTTTCATGCGCCTGTTTTATAATAGAAGGTATGATGAAACCTTCAGACTGCCCTGCCCCGTACATATTAAAAGGTCTGATAATAGTGGTTTTCAATCCATAGTTCAAAGCATATGTATTAACAAGCATCTCGGCGGCAGCTTTGCTTGCGGCATAAGGCTCATGCGGGTTAATGGGATGCTGTTCATCCATTGGCAGGTATTTCGGTATGCCATAGACATGAGAGGAACTGACATACACGAATTTTTCGACCTCGTCTTGTCTTGCTTCCTCAAGCAGGTTTAATGTCCCTGTTGCGTTGATTTCGAAGGTCTCCTTGGGGTGTGCTATAGCATAGTTCACATTGGATACCGCTGCAAGATGAAACACTATATTAATATTAATTGAAGCGCCTCCCAAAGCAATATTACGCTCTGCTTTGCATTATTTGCGCCATTGTCTGAAAA
>CAYSLW010000188.1:0-4224 GCA_964431955.1 uncultured Candidatus Methanoperedens sp.
AATTTTCATGTTCATTTATGAACCACAGTTCATAGCCGACTCTGTGGTTTTTTAAAATGCGATACTTATTTTAGAAATTAGCATCATGAAGCTTCATATGTCAAAAATTTCTATACTAGGTCTTGAGGGAACAGCATGGAATCTGAGCGCCGCGGTTGTTGATGACGATGATGTTATAGCAGAAACTACATCCGCGTACATGCCCAAAACAGGAGGAATACATCCCCGCGAGGCTGCGCAGCACCATGCAAACCACATCACAGAGGTAATAAAAGAAACCCTGAAAAAAAGCGGAAGGAATATAGACGCAGTGGCTTTTTCCCAGGGTCCAGGGCTTGGACCCTGTCTTCGCACAGTAGCCACGGCAGCAAGAGCGCTTGCATTATCATTAAACGTTCCTCTTATCGGGGTCAATCACTGCATTGCTCATGTCGAAGTTGGCAGGTGGAAAACACCAGCTAATGACCCTGTAACTCTTTACGTCAGCGGCGCAAATTCGCAGGTTCTTGCTTACAGAAAAGGTCATTACAGGGTCTTTGGGGAGACGCTGGATATCGGAATCGGGAATGCCCTTGACAAGTTTGCAAGGTGGGCAGGACTGCCGCATCCCGGTGGTCCCAAGGTTGAGGAACTGGCTAAAAGTGCAACTCGATACATTCCACTGCCATATACTGTGAAAGGCATGGATTTCTCATTCTCAGGTCTTACGACTGCTGCGCAGGAATCATTAAAAAACTTAACATTGCCCGATGTGTGCCACTCGCTCCAGGAAACTGCCTTTTCGATGCTCGTTGAGGTGACTGAACGGGCTGTTGCGCACACAGGAAAAAATGAGGTTCTCTTAGCAGGGGGCGTGGGTGCGAACTTGCGGCTTCGGGAGATGCTTGCAATTATGTGCAAAGACAGGGGAGTTGAATTCTATGTGCCTGAAAAGAGATTTATGGGAGACAACGGTGCCATGATAGCTTATCTTGGTCTTTTGATGTATAAAACAGGAATTAGGACACCAATTGCGGAGTCTTCGGTCAATCCCAACTTTAGACCTGATGATGCGGTGGTTACATGGAAACCACATGGTGTGGTTTTGGGTATGTCAGGCATACCCCAGCAAAGTGGAATAATAGCAAGCGGCGCTGAGGCTGTGATAGCTCTCGAAGGAAATACGATAATCAAAACAAGGATACAGAAACGCTATCGTCTCAAGGATATTGATGAAAATATCCGAAGTGATAGGACTAAAACCGAGGCAAAATTAATATCAGAGGCGCGAAGATGCGGCGTGCCTACGCCTATAATCAGGGATGTTACTGATTTTGAAATAAAAATGGAATATATAGAGGGAACAGCGCTGAAGAATATAGTAAACCCATCGCTTTCCGAACAAACGGGAGAACTTATCGGGCGCCTTCATACCCGCGGAATCGTGCACGGCGACCTTACCACATCGAACATATTAGTCCCCGTATTTAAATACGGGGTCTTCAAACTTTACCTCATAGACTTTGGTCTTGCGTATCTTGATAAGACTCTGGAGGCGAGGGGGGTGGATATACACGTGCTTTTCCAGACATTCGAGAGCACGCATGAAAACCATGAGGAGCTTATCGAGGCTTTCAAAAAAGGATATACGAGAGCCTTCCGGGGTGCGGAGGAAGTTCTGGAAAGGGCAAAGGAAATTGAATCGAGGGGGAGATATGCCTGACAGTAGATACGGCTTTTCAGGTTAGGTTGATAAAAAGAGTTTGTTCAGGGTTTATCATAACATGCTGTTCAATCTGGGAGATACGCAGTAATCGCATTTCGCGGGCAGGTACCTGCTCGTGGCGCAGTTCTTACACATCTCCACGGGCGCAAGGGGTCGCTCAGGTGCAAGTGCCACAGCATTTACCATGGCGACAATGCTGGGAGGCTCAGGCGCAAGCAGGCAGGGCTGGTCGATGAAACGCAGAAGCGCAGTGGCTCTTACAGTAATAGCTGTGTAGGGATAGGCGTATGCATGGACATTGTTGAGTTCAGGGTTGTTCCTTACAGGCGAAAGATCAATGGGCACGCCCATTACCTTCTTTCCTCCTCCTCTTGGCTTTGGCGTATTTATCCTCTCTCCGCGGGTTGCAAAATCAAGGAAATCGTTAATATGCAGCTCTCCCACCATAGGTCTGTCAAAAGGATGAGTGAGCACAAAGTTCTTGAAGCGCTTCTGCATCATGTCCTGGATATAATCAGGAGCGAAGCCGTCCCATGCCAGAATATCCGCTATGGCTGAGGCACTGGCGCCTGTGGCTATGGACGCCACATCGAACGGGCTTTTTATTTTATCCGCTGATAGAGCAGATTGAAGGGTATTTGCCGCCACTTCTGATACTGACTCAAGAATTGCCATACACATATCATCCCTGCATAACTTATAGTAAGATGAGCCAATATGGTGACCAATGTCTCCCACATGCGTGGGAAGCATTACGATATTTGCGGGATGAACACCCGCATCAACAGCCTTTTTTACTACGGGTGAGAATTTCTTTCGATACATATCAAAATACCTGAACCTGTCATACGAGGTATGACCAAGCTCTCCCATGAGATGAAGCATGGCTTGCGCAGGCTTATCCCATATCCATTTCAGGTAGCGTTTCTCCTCGTCTATGGCTTTCTTTACATCCCTCGTAGCGCCAAGGACTTTAGTGTAAATATCCCCGAAGACATAGATTCCATTCAGTCCCCAGGATTTTGCCGATAGTATAGCCTGTTTATATTTTTTTTCAATCTTCGCCCGCGCCATTATCTGCGCCAGCACATTGAATGTGCTTCCCGGGAGGGCTGCAAAGTCCTTGGAAGATATTATCCCGTAGAAACCGTTATGCACCCTCGTGGCTTCAATGCCCACAATGTCCTCGGATTCGTCTATGGTTTCTATAAATATCTCAACCGCTCTCCGGAACTCTGGGTCAAGTTCATACATTATCTCAAGAGTAATGGGTGTCTGCTGCCACTCAAGAAAGGCAGTGTCCAGAGGGGTTATGGTTTTTGTGAGGGAGGTGAGAATATCGTAATGAAGCAGCAGGGATTTCTGGTATAAGTCCATGGCTTCTTTTGACTGCTCCTGCGAGCACTCAAAGCCTTTGATGACGTTCACATAGGGGCGTGCGTGCTCAAGCAGGAAATCCTCGTACCTATGGGTCTTTATTGCCTGTACTGCTGCATTCTGGGCGGCTGTGGCGTCGTTCACCACTTTTTCGATAAGGTTCATTCTTTCCTCCATTTACTGCATGTATCCCATGTTTAATTCCTTAAAACCATATTACTCCGTTGTTCGTATATAAAAGCCGCGAAAAGTGCTTGATGCTATATTATTAGCCAAGTTCACAGCATTATGTTGCGATGCAAATAAGAAATCCAAGCAATATGAACTGACCGTCTGCCACAGCGTCGCATAAAAGATTTGTCCTTTTTACTTTGCCAAAAGAGAAAAGGTAAAAATTGGCATAAACCATGCCAGCAGCCAGCAGATATGTAAATTTTGAGGATAGGTAAGCTGAGCACAATAGCAAGTCTATGCCTCCAAAAAGTATGTTTAAGCATGCAAGAAAATTTATAGTTCTTTGCACCCCAAAGACTACAGGTATTGTTTTTACTCCTGAAGCAGCATCTCCTTCGGTATCCCGCAAATCAAAAATGACAGAATTTAGTTAGTGTCCACATACATGCTGGGGGTAATTTATGATGGCTTCATTCATGATCTGAAATGGACTATCATAATTAAATGAAGAATGTGGTCTATGATTATATTCAAATTTAGTTTTGTCCAAAACATCAGTAAATCTATTCCAATTTCCAATCCATACAAGATTTAGGAACTCTTGCTTCAAAGTTCGGAAACTCCTTTCAATGAAAGCTTGTATCCACGGACTTGCTTTTGGAATAATATGGAGAAGTATGTTGTTTTCCTTACAATAATTCCGTACAACTGCATTATTAAATTCAGTGCCTCCATCTGAGCGAATCTTGATTTTATCCTCTTTTGGAATTATTTTCCTCAGATACTTCAAGTTCTCGATAACAATTTTTCCATTTTTTCTGGATAGCCTGTTAATTCTACGAATGCATCATTATGCATATCAAGGAGACCGAAAATATACCCAATCTCACCATTACCGAGTCTCTTTTGTGTAAAGTCCATCGAAAAATTTTGAAGTGGCTCTTCAGGACGTTTTAAGCGTTTGGGCT
>CAYSLW010000189.1:0-1100 GCA_964431955.1 uncultured Candidatus Methanoperedens sp.
AAATCCTGTCAAAATCAATGAACGGGCTTGGAATAAATCTGTTTATCCTGATCTGATATCGAAATGTGTTTATAGTTTCCTATACGTCAAGAAACATGCTCTCAGGCACAGCCCGCAGATGTATGACCGCAGGATGAGAGTGTGAGAAGGGCAAAGAGATAGAGGTTTATGTATTCTTTCGAGGTAGATTTGAGAAGGAGATAATCTACAAACAAAATTATTAGCTTGTAAGACAAAAGAACATTAGTAAATTGAAGGAGCAGCAGATAAACAATGGCTAAAGAATGCGATTACTGCGGTTTTAAGGACCCCATGCCTTTTACATGCAAGTTCTGCGGCAACTCATATTGTTATAACCACCGCCTGCCTGAATCCCATAATTGTCCCGGGCTTGCATCGTACAAGGAGCGCGTTCGCGAGAGCGGAAAATTGTATCAATATGAACCCGAATTAATCGTGAAGAAGCATAGAACGCCTCTTTTTAATTCTTTGACAAATGCAGTATCAGTAATAAAAAGCAATTACTCGCTGACGATACTGGCGATAGTTATCATATCTTTTGTTTTGCAGTACATTATACCGGCATATTCCCTATACCTGGCTCTTTTTCCCCGAGATGTATTCTTCCGCCCCTGGACTCTTATAACGCACATATTCCTTCACTCAGGACCGATTCATCTTTTGTTTAATATGATGTTCTTATTCTTCTTCGGACCAGAGCTTGAGCGCAGGATAGGTGGAAAAAGGTTCCTGATGGTATTTTTCGGCTCAGGAATCGTTGCTGCAATCGGTTATTCGCTGTGGTCATTTTTTACATTTTTTATTTTCGATAAGCCTTTTGCTGCTGCGGTTGGCGCAAGCGGCGCCTTATTCGGAGTATTTGCATGCCTTGCTGTCCTGGCTCCGGATATTCAGGTGTATATTTATTTTGTTCCCATGAAAATCACCCATGCATTGATATTTTTCGCCCTGCTTGACCTTTTGTTCATAGGCTCAGGGGATGCCATCGCACGCAGTGCGCACTTGAGCGGGGTAATTGCGGGGCTACTCATGGGTAAACATTTCAAGGAAAAAAGGCGATATTATGCATGATTTGCATT
>CAYSLW010000189.1:1200-4204 GCA_964431955.1 uncultured Candidatus Methanoperedens sp.
GATTTGCATTTATTTTGAAGTTCATCAAAATCCAATTCGCTGGCGTATCTTGGAAGACTGCTCTTTGTATATCTGAACTTATTTTTTAGCTCTTCAGAAGGCTTCGAGTGTTTCCATTTTAAATTTTTACTGATGCAAATCCACTCTTCAATTTCATAATCTGTCAGGATAATTTTAACGGGAGTTATCATGTTATTCGGTACATGACTTTGTGCCCTTTCATATCTATCTTTGTAATTTCTTGGGTCATCCGCGTCAAGGACAATAATAATCTTGTCACACGTGTTATCAAACATTGTCAAAATTTCATCTAGTTTTCCATTACAATCAGCCGGTATATGTTTTGGTTTTGGGATTATCAGATTTTTATTTACCAGATTCGTCCCTTTAAGTCGTTCGATTACATTTTTTAAAAATTCCACTCCGTAAAAATCTTCGACAATTAGTTTTATTTTCATGTTTTTTATTCGGTGTGGGATAGCTCTCCATAAAGCCAGCCTGTACTAAACTTTATACCCTTTTCCTTTAAGAAAGCTCTTATTTTATCCGGATCTTTTATTCTCTTGAATCTGGATTCTCCCTGTTCTTTTTCTACAAGGATCATATCATCTGGCTCGGTCATATCGACTACAACTGGCGAGTGCGTCGTTATTATTGCCTGAACATCGCTTGCTTTTATTGTATCCAAAATAAGTTCTAAGGTTTCTGGATGCAGGGAGTTCTCGATTTCATCGATTATGAGCAGGGGCGGCTTTAAGTAAATCGCTATTAGAACAGTTAGAATTTTATAGAAGCCATCGGAGGTGTTGGGTGGTAAGAGTTCAAGACCTTCTTCCAGGAATTTTATCATAACCCTGCCGTCATCAGTAATATGCGGTCGCACATCTATTTTTGGAAAAACCATTGAGAGTGGATTGTAAATTTCTTCCGGGATTTTACCTTCTTTGAGATAAATGGTGTGATAAACGCTTGCGATGTTGCTCCCATCTTCTTTGAGAGTTTCTTCTCTTCTAAAGGGTTGAGGGATTTTCATCAAGCGAATATTGAGCGGATACAGAATCAGCAATTTATCGATAGTTGAAACTATCTTATCTAAAGCAATTTTATGAATTGGTTCAAAACAAATTTCTTTTTTGATCGCTGGACATAAAATTATACGTGTTTCATAAATTTTTAATTTTTGAGTTGTTCCTTTTGGAACCAAAATATAAAATAATTTAATTATGTTCCCTGTCTTCTTTTCTGTAAGTGTACCTCCACCTTTTCTTTTGTATATTTCTGTAATATCCTTATTTTCTAAAAGTCTTTGCTCTAAATTTACTCTAAATTTTCTTTCGCCCATTAAATAGTTTTTCGATTTTTCCAATGTAGTTTTTACACCATGTGGTGATTTGTAATCATCGAGATTACTTATAATACCATCAACAAAATTTACATCATGCTTAACTGTTATCCATTCACCTTTTTTCTCAAACCTCAAATAACCCCTTATATCCAAAACCTCTCGAAAAATCTGGAATTTTCCCCCGGCTCCAGTAAAGTTTGTCTCAAAATAGACTTCATAACCTTCGATATCAAAAAGCAATCCAATAATTATGGGCAGCTCTTCTTTTCTCTGCCATACTACATTGTCATAACCCCACCACTCTAAAAATGGGAAACTATCTTTATCGACATAAATCTTTTTTAAAAGCCTGAACGCCTCCACCAAATTCGACTTGCCTGAAGCGTTAGCCCCCACCACTACATTCATCTTCCCAATATCGATTTCACAATCATGAAGGCTTTTGAAATTCTTAATAAAAACCTTTTTAAGAGACGCTTTCACCATCGAAGCATTATTTAAAGAACATACTATTTAAATTTTTGTAACAGAAACGCCTTAGCCGTGTCTATGGTCAGTCTGATACCTCTTTCGGTCCAACCACCCGCTTATAGTCGCTGTGGTACTCGTATAATTTGTCCCCTGCTTTCAGTATTATCCGAAATCCCGGTGTAATCACCTGCGCATACATACCGTCTTCAGGAAAGCCCAGACTTGTATCAGACCAATCAACTTTTTCCTGTTTTACCAGCAGTATCTCTTCAACAGGGAGGTTCAATCTCCCAGCGAGGTCTTTCTTAGCAATATCAACAACAGGCGAATATTCCGGAATAACCTCATCGTTATAAATTACATCACCAGGTTTTGTGTCCACGCAGCCAGAAATAAGATAGATTAACAATAACAGAGTTAGCATTGGTTTCATAATATCGTATTAAACATCATACGAATATTTATTCTTTTTTCTTTTTTCGAAAGTGCAGAAATCATGTGCCGCGTGTAAGATTTCCCATAAAATCTCTTTTCGTTACGGGATTCTGTAATATCACATGAGAAATTTTTTGAGTTTAACAAATCTTCAAGTTCTCTTTTATTAAAATAGTGGTAAATGATACCGTTTTTTCTTGCAAAAGTATCAGGCTCGACCTCATCCCCGCCGTACCGCATATCCTCTTTCCCGAGGACTTCGATGAACAAAAGCCCCCTGTCATTCAATATCCTCCTGAATTCGCTTATTGCAAGTTCTCTTTCTTTCAGTAAAAGATGCTGCAGCACGCCATAACACCATATGATGTCAAAAGAGCTGTCTGAAAAAGGAAGCTGATACACATTTCCAGCCAGAAGCACGATATCCAGTTTTCTATTCGAGCCACGCTCTCCTGCAATTTTCAAGGCATCGAGGGACACGTCCAGGGCAACTACATCAAACCCGCGCATCCGCAAGGGAAGCGCATATTTACCGCTCCCGCAGCCTGCGTCCAGCAACCGTCCTTTTTTACAGGAACCCAGGAGTCCAAGTGAATAGTGCCCTCCTTTCCAGCTTTTCGATTCCTTGTTCCATGCTCTGATGTGCTCTGTCATTGACTAAATCGCATAATTCCAACTAAAACTATATAATTTACTGCATTCGTGGGGTGCAGTAATGCCCTGTAATTCATTACAGGGATACACAAGCCCCGC
>CAYSLW010000190.1:0-4196 GCA_964431955.1 uncultured Candidatus Methanoperedens sp.
TCCCAGAAAGGGGAATGGCGCTTGACCACCGACGAGCGCAAGCGGATTCTGTTGAACAACATATACGGCGTGGACATCGATCATCAGGCGGTGGAAGTGACAAAGCTGTCCCTCCTGCTCAAGGTTCTTGAAGGGGAGGACGAACAGAGCATCGGCAAGCAAATGCTCATGTTTCAGGAACGGGTTCTGCCGGATCTGTCGAACAACATCAAATGCGGGAACTCCCTGATCGGGCCTGATTTCTATGACCATCAACAGATGAGTGCTTTTGACGAAGAAGAAATCTTTCGGGTCAATGCCTTTGACTGGAATGCCGAATTTTCGGAAATCATGAAGGATGGCGGGTTTGACGCGGTGATCGGCAATCCGCCGTATGTCCGGCAGGAGGGCTTGTCGTATTTCAAACCCTATTTTGAAAAGAGGTTTTCCGTTTATAACGGCGTAGCCGACCTGTACGTCTATTTTATCGAAAAAGGCGTTTCGCTTTTGCGGCAAGGCGGATTCTTTTCGTATATCGTCGCCAACAAGTGGTTTCGGGCAAATTACGGCAAGCCCCTTCGGCAATGGATGAAACAGCAAAATATTGTTGAAATCATCGATTTCGGCGACCTGCCGGTGTTCAAGCAGGCGACAACCTATCCCTGCATCGTTGTCATTCAGAAGAATGACCCTGGACCGACCTTCCGGGCCGCCACAATCAAGACGCTGGAGTTCAGCGATCTGCACGCCCATGTCAGTCAACATCGGCATGATGTGCGGCAGGATGCGCTCGACGAATCCGGCTGGTCTTTGATGAATCGAAGCACACAGGATTTATTGGATAAACTCCGGAAAACCGGTGTTCCCCTGGGAGAATACGTTGGCGAGAAAATATTTCGCGGTGTTCTGACCGGCTTAAACGAAGCGTTTGTTATTGACGATGCGACTCGGGAAAAGCTGATCGCCGAGGACCCCAAAAGTGCGGAAGTGATAAAGCCGTTCCTTGCCGGAAGGGATATCAAGCGATACCAGCCCCTTTACAGCGAAAAATATGTAATCTTCACAAGGCGTGGCATTGACATTGAACAATATGTTGCCGTCAAAAGTTATCTGGCACAGTTTAAGGAAAGGCTGATGCCTCGCCCAAAGGGCTGGAAAGGCGGAAAATGGCCTGGCAGAAAGCCGGGAGCTTATCAATGGTATGAGATTCAGGACACCATTGATTATTACGCTGAATTTGAAAAGCCGAAAATAATATATCCCAATATCTGCAAAAAACCCGAATTTTCATTTGATGAAAACGGCTTATATACAAATCAGAAGTGTTTTATTATTTCTTTGGAT
This sequence comes from uncultured Candidatus Methanoperedens sp., assembly GCA_964431955.1. Classification (GTDB taxonomy): domain Archaea; phylum Halobacteriota; class Methanosarcinia; order Methanosarcinales; family Methanoperedenaceae; genus Methanoperedens. Next base: position 1,324 of record CAYSLW010000190.1, read on the forward strand.
GATAAATATTTACTTGGCATTTCAAACAGCCGCGTCACATTTTTTTTATTTGCTTCTTTGCTTCCCAAGCTGAGAGGGGATTTTTACGAGCCCGGCTACGTTTATCTTAAAAGCTTCCCCATCCACACCATCAACTTCGACGATCCCGCCGACGTCGCCCGGCACGACCAGATGGTCAGCCTTGTCGATCAGATGCTGGAGTTAAACAAAAAACTGTGCGAATCCAAGGTTCCCCAGACAAAAGACATGTTGAGGCGGCAAATCGAAGCCACAGACCGGCAAATTGATGACCTCGTATATAAACTGTATGATTTAACAGATGAAGAAATCAAAATAGTAGAATCAGAAACTTAAAATCCATAACCAAAAAATCCTCGTGCCAAGGTAAGCCCGAATCCTTGGGAATCCACGTAAATCGGGATGAAACTGGATGTTGTTACCCAGTGGGTGAAAGTCCCACCTGAGTAAAGGTTAGCCACCGGCTCAGTAGAGAAATCCACGTGCAAACCCGGTAACGGGAGTACGAAGCTGGATGGAACAAGGGTGTAGGCTCTGTATTGAGCCCCGAAAAATGTATAGTTGTGGTCCGTTAGGATAATCAGGCACTCAGCATGTTGAGTGCCTGAGAAAGCCGACGTTCTGGATTTGACGGAAGGCAGCAGTCCCCTGCACGAAATGGCGAGTGCTGGGGTCACCACCGGGGTCTTAGACCAGGGCATGTGCTCAAAGGGGTGGCTCGGGAACTTGGGAGATCCAAATGTTTCCTTGTATAATAATGCGGCGTAGGGCACCGACCAACGAACAGGTGAACGCCCCGGCGCTGGAAAGGGTTGCTCTATCCCTGCCGGTGAGCGAAAACAAAGGAGCAGGCAAGGTATCGGGGGCGGACAGCGAAGAGCGAACAAGCCCGAGATGGACATTTGGAAGTCTTAGTGGATCATAGTACCGATGGCTCTAAATGAACCGAGAAGGTGGGGAAGTGAGGCCCAAGCGACCCACTGTAGGGAAGGTGAAGCCGGGTATAACGTTTCTCTGGAAGGAACTATGGGAGGCACTCCGAGGCCACAAACCATAACAACGGAAACCCAGGGAATTGCGAACAAAGGGCAGCAAAAGTTATGCGCCAAACGGGGTGTCGCCTGTTTGGTTTCTAATGCGGTCAAAAGGATTAGAACCGAGGAACCGGATGAGGGAAATCTTCACGTCCGGGTCTGGGGGGGGAGCGCCGGGCAACCGGTGCTTCTACCTGGAAGCGGACGCAAAAAGCCGCGCCGCTGATTTTAGCGTTCACGGCGGCTTCGCCGCCGTGAATCGCGGTGCTGACTGCGTCCAGCCCCTTGTCCCGGCGCTACGCGCCAGAACAAGGTACTGGACCGGACACCGTGAACCGCACAATCAAGCTACGCTTGCTTGTGCGGCCCCCGGCGCCGGTCAGCACCGCGATTAGGCTTCAGTGTACAAACGGTGTGTAATGCAAAATAGTCTTTACAGATATAGGGCTATCGATAGTCATTCTCTTGAAAATCTTAGGTATAATTTATTTTATTTTTCACCTCCGGCCAGCTTCAATGACCCATTTGATTGTAAGAGTTTGTTTACATTGGAGGGTAGCAGCGATAATGATTGGCGCCTTTTTTTTAACCGTTCTTTAGGACATAATGAGCCTCAGCTTTCAAAAGAACAGAGGCTGAAAAAGGTTGAGCAACTCCTTCAAAGTGGAATTCACAGAGACAAAAAAGAACAAACAAAGCAGTTGAGAATTTGGGGCGAAATCCTAAAAGAACAGTCTAATGAGCTTGGGATTGTTTGTTTAAGCCAAAAACGAAATGATATTCTTATGTGGTCTCATTATGCGAATAAACATTGTGGCTTTTGTCTGCAATTCGACAAATCAATTTTGGATACAGTCTTTTATTGTTCTAAGGTGCGTTATAGACAAAAATACCCCACCTTTAAAGAGTTCGTTGCGTCGTTTTGTAAAACGAATATCTCCGAGCTACACAGAATATTTCTTTTAACTAAATCAAAACACTGGAAATACGAAAAAGAATTTAGATTAATAAGCGAACCTAATAGTCGCACTGACAAGCCAGGGGAAAGAAAGTTTGAATATCCAGAAGAATCTCTGGTTGGTATCATTTGGGGGTGCCAAATGTCAGAGAAAGATAAAGAAAAAGTAAGGAATGCTCTTAAAGGAAAGTCTACCCCAATTTCCTATTACCAAGCAAAGAAATCTGACAGCGCTTACGCTCTCAAAATAGAAAAAGCCTAACCAGCCCAGTTCACCTGAGCGGCTATGGCGAGCCGTTTGCGTAAGTATGTACCAAATTGAACAGCCTCATCTTTTAATCAACTGTTACTGTGTCTCCCGCCGCCAGGTGACCGGCACGTTAACTTTCAAGAATGAACTTACCAAAACGGATAATTCAAAAGCAACATGAGTCCGAGTCTTACGCAATACTTTTGTACAAATTGCGGAATGTGGGAATATTTCGGAATCTGACAGAAAATGACTATGGGATTGATTTTGAAATTGAAATCGTAAGAAACGGAAAACTGACAGGTAAGTATTTAAAAATCCAGGTTAAGTCGGCAGAAAGACTTAAAATCAGAAAGAAAGATAATATCCCAACAGTTTCTGGCATTAAACAAAGTACTCTTTGGTACTGGACTGAATTGAGTTTCAGTACGAATGTTTTAGTGTTTTTGGTTGATATCAAACGTGAGAATATTTACCTCACAAAACCAATATTTTGGCAAGCCTCAAAGTTAATTGACGGAAGTGATAAATCAAAAACTATTGAGTTCCTTCCAGTATTAGAATATCACACAGCGAAATAGGGGACCGAAATAGGGGACGGTCATAGGAAAAT
>CAYSLW010000191.1:0-4181 GCA_964431955.1 uncultured Candidatus Methanoperedens sp.
AATGTCGGATATGTCAGATATGTTTAGAAAGATGGGATTGTTCGGGATTGGAATAATAACCCTGACACAGGAAAAGGTTGAGGAATTTAGCCAGGAAATGATAAAGAAAGGGGAAATTAGCAAAGAGGAAGGGAAAAAATTCGTAAAAGAAGTTTTATCAGAGAAAGAAAAGCAGCTCAAGGATATCGAAGAAAAAATAAATGAAAGAGTAAGGGAAAACATAAAAAAGAGCGGGGTTGTGATGAAAAGCGATATCGAGTCTCTTGAGCGGAAAATCGAAAAGCTTGAAAAAACAATCCAATCCATGGCAAAAAAATAGATGCGTCTGCTCGATAAAGAATACGCCTACGTCAAACGATACCGAGAAATCGTTGACGTGATGATAAGGCATGGTTTCGGTTACCTTGTGGACAGGTTCGGTCTTCGCCCTTTCAGGTCATTACGTGAGAGGCTGTTCGGGCCAGTGCCCCTCAAGGAACAATTACTCATACTCTCCGAGGCGGAAAGACTGCGCCTTGCCATAGAAGAACTCGGCCCCACGTTTATCAAGTTCGGGCAGATATTGAGCACCCGCCATGACCTTATACCATCGGAATACATACAGGAACTCTCAAAGCTTCAGGACCGGGTTATTCCTTTCGAATATGCTGAAGCAAAAAAAGTGATTGAAAAGGAATTCGGAAAGAACATAGAAGAGATTTTCCAGTCCTTCAATCCCAAACAAATTGCAGCAGCCTCTATCGGGCAGGTATATCGCGCGACATTGCCAGGAGGCGAAGAAGTAGCGGTTAAAGTGATGCGTCCTGGCGTGGAAGAAATAATCGAGACCGACCTTGCAATCTTAATGGGACTGGCGAGATTCGCCGAAAAGCACATAAAGGAAAGTAAATTTTTTAATCCTGTGGGTTTTGTGGACGAGTTTTCACGCGTAATAAGGCATGAAATCGATTATATGCATGAAGCCCGGAATGCGGACAGGTTTTACGTTAATTTCGCAGGAAGCACAACTGTGAAAATTCCAAAAACGTACTGGAAATACACAACAAAACATGTTCTTACCCAGGAATATTCAGAAGGTATCAAGATCTCGGATATCGCGCAACTTGAGGCTTCTGGACTGGATAAGAAAAAAATTACAATAGACCTTGCGAATGCATATCTGAAAATGATATTCGAGGACAGGTTTTATCATGCAGACCCTCACCCCGGCAATATCCTTGTATCACGCGAAGGTAATATTATCTTTTTTGATTTCGGAATGGCAGGACACATCGACCCCGTACTCCACGAAAACCTTGCCAATCTCATGATAGCTATGCGGAGAAATGATATAGATTTTCTTATAGAAGCCCTTTCAGAAATTGGATTGATCAGCGATGCTGGAAGCGAGAGTCCAATGCTCAGGATAAAACTTGAAGAACTTTTAAACAAATATTACAGTTTATCTACTAAATTCATTGATCTGACTGCGTTTTTGCGCGACATTATAACTGTGTTTGCAAAAAGCAGGGGAAAAATCCCTGCAAATATAATGCTGCTGTCAAAAACGCTTATGATAAGGGATGAAATCAGCCGCAAACTTGACCCTGAACATAATTTTGCAGAGCTGACCGAGCCTTATGTTAAAAAGATGATCGAGGAGCGAACCCGTGCCTCGTACATAATGAAAGAGGCTGCAAAAACCATATGGGATTTTGCCCGCATGGTTAAAGTCTTCCCGAGACGAGTGAATCACATACTCACAAAAGCAGAAAAGGGGACGCTGAGGCTTGAATTGGGGCATCAGGGGCTTGAAAACTTTATCGAGGAGCTGGATATAATGAGCAACAGGCTTTCCTTCAGCCTTATAATCGCTGCGCTGATCGTGGGCTCATCACTGAATATACAGACAGGAATGTCGCCGAGGATATTCGGCGTTCCCCTGCTGGGGATTTTTGGATTTTTGCTTGCCGGTTTTCTGGGGATTGGGCTGCTTATTTCTATTCTGCGCTCTGGAAAGTGGTGAGGTGAACTTGCATGAAAAGTGTTAAAGAAATCAAAACTGACCTGTCCTTTGTTAAGGACTATGAAGTTGTTGTTTTCGGCTCGTATGCGGGGAAAAGAGCAGATAAACGCTCTGATATTGATATTTCTGAATATTTTTATGAATTTAGAAAACTCTGGAATGATATGAAATATAGATTCATGGAGAATCAGTTCCAGAGCGTGAGGGAAAAAGTCACGGCGCTTGAAAGATACAGGCGCTTGCAGAGGGGAAAGATGGCGGTGAAGGCGTAAGTTCAAAAAGGAGAATTTAAATATTGAAAAATGGTGGAATCAGAATATTACTTGCGGCGCTGGCGCTCGCAGGCGTGGCAGGCATGGGCGAGTCTGCGCCAATGTTGTCCCTTTCCTTTTCCATAAACCGACAACTACATACGCCTGTGAAAAGTATTCAAAGCAAATGATTAAAAAGCGACCTCTATTATTTATGATACTGGACGGTTACGGTCTTCGTGAGAGTAAAGAGGGTAACGCCATAGCATCCGCAAAAACGCCGAACCTCGATAAACTCTTTGTAAACTACCCTCACTCTGTTCTCGATGCATCGGGTTTATCTGTTGGACTCCCCGAAGGGCAGATGGGCAACTCCGAGGTAGGGCATCTCAACATCGGCGCAGGCAGAATTGTGTATCAGGATCTGACGCGGATAACAAAATCAATTAAGGATGGGGATTTCTTCAGGAATAAAACGCTTCTGGATGCCCTGAAAAATGTCAAAAATCATAACTCATCGCTGCATCTTGTGGGCTTGCTCTCGGACGGCGGCGTACACAGTCACATTTCGCATTTATACGCGCTTCTTGAACTTGCAAAAAAACAGGGTATTAAAAAGGTATATGTCCATGCATTTCTTGACGGCAGGGACGTACCTCCGAAAAGCGCTTTGGTTTACATAAAAGACGTAGAAAAAAGGATGAAAGGACTGGGCGGGGAATTTGCCACGGTAATGGGTAGATATTACGCTATGGATAGGGATAAAAGATGGGAAAGAGTAGAAAAGGCTTACGAGGCTATGACCACAGGCAGTGGTATTACAGCCGAGACAGCATCTGCTGCGGTTGAAAATGCATATGCGCGGGGCGAGACGGACGAGTTTGTCACCCCAACGGTCATTGTTAAAAAGGGCAAGCCAGTCGTTCAAATCTCGGATAAAGATTCTGTGATTTTCTTTAACTTCCGCTCAGACCGGGCACGGGAGATAACCAAATGCTTTATTGAAGATAATTTCAAGGGTTTTAAGAGAAAATTATACCCTCGTACGCATTTTGTGTGCCTGACGCAGTACGACGAGACTTTTAATGTTCCTGTTGCCTTCCCTCCAGAATCTCTGAAAAATATTCTTGCAGATGTTTTATCTAAAAACAATTTAAAGCAGCTTCGCATCGCTGAAACAGAGAAATACGCGCATGTTACATTATTTTTCAATGGCGGGCGCGAGACACCTGTTGAAGGCGAGGACAGGCTCTTGATACCTTCCCCGAAGGTAGCTACCTATGATTTAAAACCAGAGATGAGCGCCTTTCTGGTGACCGATGAAGTGGTTAAGGCAATATCAGCAGATAAATATGACGTGATTATCCTGAATTATGCCAATCTTGACATGGTGGGGCACACAGGGTTTTTCGATGCTGCTGTGGCTGCTGTCGAAGCAGTCGATGAGTGCATAGGCAGGGTATATTCGGCTTTAAGTGAAGCTGGTGGATTGTTGATAATAACCGCCGACCATGGCAATGCCGAACAGATGCTCGATGATAGCGAACCCCACACAGCCCACACCTCCAATCCCGTACCTTTTCTTTTTTGCGAAGATGGGATTAAGCTTAAAAACGGGATGCTGGCTGATATAGCACCTACGCTTCTTGATGTCATGGGGATTGAAACCCCGGATGGGATGACAGGGGCTTCTTTAATACAACCGCTGTAAAATCTTTATATACTTTTCAATCATATATAATTACATGGACGCTACTGGGGATTTGACTATTTTCAATGGCAAATTCACCATACTCGTTGCTTTCGGACATGGCGGAGAGCTCGATAAGAGCCAGTTAAAGAAACTCATAGGTTCGGATGTAATTGCCGATGTACTATAACAAGCATGTTTTTTGCCATATAAACGACAGCATTAGTAGAATGTT
>CAYSLW010000192.1:0-4144 GCA_964431955.1 uncultured Candidatus Methanoperedens sp.
TCCCATTTCACCCTCAAAACGTCAGCGTAATCACTACCACATCAACATACGCTCCGCCCCTGCCATAGAAAATCCTCCTTTCTGGCTTTTAAATCCCTACTTACTTAATGCATTTTCAGAGAGATTTTTTTCACTCTCAGATAATTTCATTTTCAATTTCCTCGGCATAATCCCTATCATCCTTATCCCTCTCCTGCTGCTTAAAATCACCTTGTTTTTCCGCCTCCTTTTCTTTTGTCTTACCCGTAATCGCCTCCACCTCTGCCAAAATCCTGCTCTGCTCCAAAATGATATTTTCTAAATTAAATTCAGGCTTCATCAGGAACGGTTCGTGCCTGTCAGGATAACTCTTGTATTTGAATTCAATTTTTGTGATATCGTAATTGGGCAGCTTCAGGTAGCCATTGAGGTCTTTCAGATTCTGGATTTCCGATGGCAGCACAAGCTTCTCCGTCTTTTTCCTCCGGATTAGACTGATGCCGTCCCGGGTGTCTTCTGTTCCCATGCTATATGTTTCCTCAGTCTCTATGTATTCAGTATCTCCGATTTTTTCGCTAAGAAATTTTGCGGTATCCGGGTCTGCAACGGCAAAAATCAAATTACTGCCACACGCATTTACAATCGCTTGCCTGAGAAAATGGGTGTATATGGAATCCATTTGCCCGATGTCCTGAATGCCGATCCAGACGGATCCGCCTTTCGATCTTGACAGGGTTAGAAGCTGCACAATAGTTGAAAGTCTCTGCAGTGTGCCAAACTCGTCAAGCATGAAAAAGACACGGCGATCAAAATCGTCCTTCTGGCTTAATAGCCTCCGGCCCATTAGGTCCACGAAAAGAGATAGAATTGGCCGCAAGGTATCCTTTACGTCGCTATAATTCGTAATAAAAATGAACCCGGATTTTTCATTCTCAAGCCATTGCCTAACTGAAAAATCACCATCTGCAGTGGCCATAAATTCAAAGGCTTTCACAAATTGCATCATCACGGAAAGTATAGACAAAGCTTGCTTGCTCGATGCATCTCGAATATAAATTAGACCTCTCTCTCCGCCTTTGGTGTTCTGGAGCCACCCTGCTATGTCTGAGGGTGCTGCTGTAACCGCTTCCCAAATATCTTTGTTTGTTTTGGCTCCGTTCTGGTAGAGATAATGCAATATGCCGCTGAAAACGTCGCGAGAACCATTATTCCAGAAAGGATCACCTTCATTAGGCGGCGGAATCAAACTGTGCGCTACAGCATCTACGTCCATAAAGGTATTAATTTCGTTAAACACGGTCCACCCCAAACACCGCCGATCCAAAGGATTGAAGATAATGTCGGTGTCAGGGTTATAGAACCTTGCAAGATAATCGCCCTTAAAATCATAGACAACACCTTTTGCTCGTCTCTCTTTGAGCCTGTCAATTATCTGAGACATTGCTACCGTCTTTCCCACGCCCGGACGCCCTATAACAAGACAATGTTTCGGCTCTGCTGAAAGAGGCATCCTGATATTACCGGGAAGGAGATCTGTCTTCTCTTCATCCTTTTTGATATTTTTCTCAAGCTCCTCAGCGGTTATAATCCTCGCTCCTCTCACATAACTGTCCTTTGCTTGATCCTTTGCCCTGCGGTTGAACTTCAAAATTATTTTCGGATAAAAAAACCAAATGCCAAAAGTGAGAAAGAAAATCCAGGAGCTTTTCAAAACAAGCAGTCCTGCATATTTTGATATTTCCGTAGTGTTGGCAATATCAAAACTTCTCATACCTGCCCAGCCATATCTGAAAATAAGTCTCCATGGATCACCGTAGAAGATGTAGCTGCCAACAAATGTAATTGCAAGCTGAGCCAGAAAAAACACAAGGGCAATATACAGATGCATTTTGATTCTCATTTTTACCGCTGTAACCCACGTCTCGAACCCCTTAAAACCCTGATCTTTTTTTAACACCTCTGACATTTAAAACTCCTTTTGTATCGTTATTTTCTTTCCCTCTCTAAGGGAAGTCTGGGAATGCTTTTTCTTCAAAGTTCTTAATCTCCCTTTTGAGATCCCTAAGCGCACTATATATTTGGCATTTTTCAAGTTCTGAAAACTGAACCTGCTCTCTAAACATTATTGTTGTAAATAGAGATATCAGCGTATTACATTCCCTGAAGATTTTTTCTACATCGGGCCCCATTTTATCTTCCTCCTTTAATAATTGAGAATTTTTGAAAGTTTCTCATTGACTACCTTTTCCTCTTCATTCTGTATTGGATCCTCTGGCGTCGGCGCGCCGGCCTGCTTAACCACATCATCATCTTTCAGCGTTCTCATAATGCTGTCATAGATGATTTTTTTCAGATGCCCTGCTTTATTTTTTTTATCCTTTAAATAATTCCAAATAACAGCATCAAAAACATCTGCGCTGTTAAGGGTAATTTTAATGGCGGTCCTCACGCTTTACCTCCCGACAGCAAACGTTGAGAAAGCTTGTAATATCCGATAGCGTTTGCGAATTGAGATTCGGGAATGAAAGTTGAATGCCGATAGAGATTATTAAGATAAGGTTTTAGCAGCGAGGCGCCACCTCCGGTAAGAATTACCCTGTCAAGGTCTGCTGCATTTTTCCAGATGGTCTTTGCCTTGGCGGTTATTTCCTGTGAAAGTTCTGTGAGTCTTTTCTGAACTATGACCCGTATGTCCTTTTCAATTCCAAAAACTTTCAGAGAGCCTTTTATTGCTGCCCTTTCGGTTTGATATAGGTCCGGCCTCATCCCATACGAGTCTTCAATATCTTTCGCGATGGCTGAGAAGGCGGTAGACATACCGTTTTCAAAAGAATCTACCTGCTTCTCCACAACCTCAAGCTCTGTGACCGTGATAAGGTCAGTTGTGTAGAAGCCGATGTCCAAAATCCCAACCTTTTCGCTTGCCAGTTCTGGAGTGGCTACAGTACCAGACCTGTCAAAAAGCAGGCTAAAAAAACTGCCTAATGGCTGCGGAATTACCTTTACAGTAAGGTTAATGCAGTATCCCTGAGCGAATTCCCTTATGAGGTTGGCAAGTTTTTCTTTGTCAGTCTTGTAGAAATTCGCCGGCAGCCCTGAGGCGATTACAAGGTTTTTCGAATTTACATCTATTCGCCTCAGAGCATATTTTAGGAGCGCTTTATAGCTCACACTTCCGATCCAACCTCTTTCCCTGCTGTTCATAATTCGGTTAGAGTGCTTTAGCGCGCTAAAACCAATTAGAAATCTCTGACCGGCAACAGAAACTATCTCATTTGCCGAGTTCTTTAATCCTTCAACCTGGATTCCTTCTTCATATGTGCCGACCACGGACTGAAACGATATTGGAATCATCATTCTATTGCCATCATCCGAAACGATTTTTGTGTATCCGTAGCCGATATCAATTCCTATTCCCTTTGTCATTAGTTCGTCACCTCCTTTTTGAATTTTTCAAGATTGAAATCTGCAAAGTCGTTCTCTGCATATTTCAGTACCAATTTGCCGATTTTAATTGCTCTCTCGTTTTCGATTTTTTCGGCCAGTTCAATTAACTTTTTAGCCTGTTCCCGTAACTTTTTAGGATTTCTCATGTTTTTTCACCTCCTTTAAAAAAGTTTTATTTTGAGGAATAAAGGTTTTTGCCAGTGTCCAAAAGCCCCCATGCCCGACCGCATTTCATACACCATATCATCCAAAAGTTTTTTCTAATTTTTATGACGTCCTCAAAAAATTCACCGTGACATTTTGGGCATTTCATTTTTTCTCCTTTCTGAATTTAAAGTTTTTACCCTAACTTTTCTTTCATCCCTTCCATCCAAAGTCTCACCTCCTACTTACTTAATGCTTTTTCAGGAAGATTTTTTTCGGATTTTTTAAAAAATATGCAAATTAGTGTCTTTTTTGACACTTTTTTTAGCTTGCTTGCAAACAGGTGTCCACCTTAACACCACCCTTAGCACCTGCCTTGAATTTGTAATCGGTTTTCCGCCTATCAGGTGAACAGGGCGGTGTCCACCCTTAGCACCTGCTCTCATAAGGCAGTGAAAACAGGTGTCTGAGCAAGAGCAAAAGGGCAATTTTGCAAATTTTACCCGTGCTTGCTTTCAAATTATTCCTTCCTTAATACACTTTTTAGTTTTTTGTGAATAGCCGGCAAATACCT
>CAYSLW010000193.1:0-4098 GCA_964431955.1 uncultured Candidatus Methanoperedens sp.
TTTTGTCCGGTTTCAGGTTTTTCAGCCACAGGCGCATCAGGAACAGCACCACCTTTCATCCTGCCGATGACATGAAAGTCGTGTCCCTCCTCCTGCACCGAGACTTCAAAACCCTGTGATTCCAGAAAGCGGGAGACATTTTGCTTTGAGGCTTCGTTTTCCACCGTGACTTTGATGATGTCCGGATGCCCTTTTTCTATAAGTTCCTTTGTCTGTAATACTGGTGCGGGGCAGGCAAGGCCCCTGCAATCTATTGCTTTCATATGTCTTTCCTCTATATGCTTGTTAAAACTAACTCCACAGGTTCACCGATTAAGTATACTATCCAAAAAAATAAAATATTTTATGAATTGGATATCCTGATTAGTCAAACTGGAATTATCGATATAAAAAATCCGTTTTATAGGAAATTCCAATATTCAATTCCCCATGTTAGAAGCGCCTCCCCAGTGCTCCAACCATCTGCGGATCTTCAGGGACCAGAATATCCATTAATATTATGAAATCCTGTTAGGCCTCCACTTTAGAAAGCGTTTTTCCATCATCCTCAGGCAAAGATCCATGGCTATGACAATCACAGATAGAAGCAAAACTACTGCAAGCACTCTCTGTGTCATGAAAAGGGTCAATCCTTCCATAATCATGTGGCCCAAGCCTGTGTCAGCGGCAACAAATTCGCCTACAATAGCGGCAACGAGAGATGCCCCCAGGCTTGCCCTTAAGCCGACCAATACCCAGGGAACACAGCTAGGTATGGATACCTTTGTGAGTATTTGCCATTCATTTGCCCCCATGGCCTTGACGGAATCGATGAGATCCGGATCAACGCTTCTCATGCCGGCATAGGTGTTGAAGAAAATCAAGAAAAACACGACTACCCAGGCGAAAACGATCTTCCCGATTATCCCCAATCCAAACCAGAGGATAAATAATGGGGCGATAGCGATCTTGGGAATTGCATAAAGTCCCATTATCACCGGATCCACCGCCCTTGCGAGTGTTTCATATTTGCCAAGGACAATACCAATGAAAATTCCCGAGAGTGACCCCAGAAAAAGACCGGCAAAGACCTCTTTCATCGTCATCAGGACGTGAGGGTAAACTTTTCCTGATGAGAAGAGATAGAATAAATCAATTGCTATTTCTGTGGGACTGCTGAAAAAGAAGGTGTCAAGCGTCCCCAAACGTGCGCCCAACTCCCAACCAAGGAAAAAGGATGATATAATCATCACCCTCAGAAATGTTATTATAATGTTTTGTTTGAATTTAACCGCCTTCATCAAACGCCTCCCTGAATCTCTTAACCTCCGTACTCAAATCGCACCAGATCTCTCGAAGAATTTTATTGAATTCAGGAGTCAACCGTATATCCGTGGTTCTGGGTCTGGGAAGGTCGATGACGTATTCACCCTTAATGGTTGCTGGCCGTGAAGTCATTAAAAAAACACGGTCGGCAAGAATGATCGCCTCGGACAGGTCGTGTGTTACAAAAACTATCGTCTTTTTGGTCTCGCCCCAAATTCGAAGGATATCGTCCTCAAGCATGTCTCTGGTTTGAACGTCAAGCGCACCAAAAGGCTCGTCCATATAAATTATCGCCGGATTGTAGGAAAGAGTCCTCATAATGGCGACCCTTTGCTTCATCCCTCCGGAAAGCTCGAAAGGATAACTCCTTTCAAAGCCTTTTAGACCCATATGATTGATCAACTCCTGTGCTTTCTTTTTCCTTTGCCCCGCTGGAACCCCTTGAATCTCAAGTCCCAGTTCGATATTTCTCGATACTGTTCTCCAGGGTAGCAGAGAATCGGCTTGTGACATATATCCTACACGGCCATTTGATGTCTTGATACTCTTTTCGTTAACTAAAATCTTGCCCGAATCCGGTCTTATGAGCCCGGTTAACAGTTTGAGAAGGGTGGTCTTTCCGCAACCGCTGGGGCCTACGATGGCAACAAATTCGCCTTTTCTAATGTGGAAATTCACATCTTGAAGCGCCTTGACTTTCTTGCCGTCTTTGGAGAAAAACTCTTTGTAAATATTTTGAGCATCTATCAATGTATTTGCTCCACAAGTCATTTCGTTTGTCGCAAAGTCTTGTCTAAGAAAGACTGTAATAAGGAACGTGTATGATCCACCTCTTCTTGCGCCTTAAGTTCAATCAACCACCAATCGCATTCCGTTCTGATTAATTCCGACAGCAGTGGCCTAATGAAATCTAACTTCCGCGGAGCCACGTGATATGGTTCAATCGTTTTGTCATCAATCTTCTCAATCTCGTACACGTGAGCGTTGATAACATGGGATACAAATGTCCGTAAGAATTCAACGCTCGTTCCCTGGTTATCCACTACCCAGGGACAGGCGTTGGCATGTCCGAGATCGAATGTCACGCTGGCGCCTGTTTTCTCTATCATCTCAAGGAAAGAATAAGGATTGTTGGTCCATCCTCTGGTCAGGTTTTCAAGGCAAACGGTTATCTGTTTTTCTTTGCCATACGCAACAAGTTCCGACAAATTAGCCAGGGCATTTTCATATTTAAGTTCATTAATAGATTTTATTCCCAGGCCGATATGAATTGTCGCATATTTTCCTCTGAAATTACTGGTAAAATCTATACAATCCTTATGAAACTCAAGAGATCTTTTTGCTTTTTTCATATCGGCATGGGCTATTTCCATAGAATAAAACTGGAAATGATATCTTATTTCAAAACCTTCTTTGGCGATTTTTTCGATATTCGCCGTTTCCCTTTGTAAATCTGAAACATTAATTGCATTAGAATCAAATGTATAATCTATGCCGCATAAATTTTTTTTCAGACAATAATCAAGCAGTTCCTGAATCGAGGAAAAGGATTTATTGCTAACGGCAATAACAGGCTGTATAGGGTTTTTCATTTAACAAGACCCTCCTGCTTAATTCCAAGTGTTTTATTTGACTTTTTTACGAAACCTAAATCAGTAATCTTTTCAAAAACAGGAGCCGGCTTTTTTAAAAGTCCTGCTTCACTGTTTACTTTAACGACAACATCATAGCCTGATTTTTTGGTTATTCCGTCAGGACTGAAGGCATCCTTGATTTCGGTCAAATATTTAACAAGGACATCCCGGTCTGCATCAGCCCAGTACTTATCCTTCACTACATCAATACATTCATTCGGTGTGTGTGTGTTAATAAAATGTAAAGACTTCATGACCGCGTTTACTGCTCTCTGGACTGTTTCTGGATATTTCTTTATAAATTCAGCAGTCATTTGAACATGAGCAAGAGGATAGGTTGTAGCGCCCAAATACTCCATAAGATGCGACTTATTGGAATAGTCTATAATGACGTGAGTCCCTGGCACGGCTCTCAACAAATGGTCTCTCCATTCACCAACAGCGCCCACTGCATCAATATCACCACGTTTCATTGCAGCAATCATTGTAGCCTGTATCCCTACGGACACCCATTTTACATCTTTATCAGGGTCCAGGCCTTTTCTATTCAGGGCTGCCCGAATAACAGCCGTGACCTCCTCCCCGACCTTGGGAACGCCTATTCTTTTGCCCTTTAAATCATTTATCGATTTTATGTCTGACTGTGCAACAAGATGGAACAAGCAATTCCTGGTTATGTTGCATACCGAATGAATCTTCTTGCCCCGCTGGTTGATCTTCATCATTGATCCGTATGATACGGCAATAAAATCGGCATCACCGGCGAGCAGCGCTTCGTATACTCTCTGACCGGGAGCAATTCGGACATCCACGTTCAAACCCTCTTCCTTGAAATAACCGGCAGCACCTGCCAGGATTATGGGAAGCTTTATCAAATACCGCCCAGGTTCCAAATAAGTAAGATCTGTTTTTTCTGGTTCTCTGGCTTCCGCTGCCTTCACGAAGACACCAACAGACGCTAAAGCCAAGAATAATAACATAGCAACAACTTTTCGTTTCATTTGTATCCTCCTCCTTTAATTAAAATTAATAGTGTCACTTTACATCCAGCAATAAAATAATAAAATTCATCCCATTTCCCCTGCCAGCAATGCAGCGCCCAAAGCCCCCACCATCTGCGGATTTTCAGGGACCAGGATATCCCTATCAAGTGCCTCTT
>CAYSLW010000194.1:0-4095 GCA_964431955.1 uncultured Candidatus Methanoperedens sp.
CTGGATTGCAGGGTTCTTTTGATTGATGGGTCAGAACTATTTGTTTCTGAATATTCATGAATCAAAAGAGATGACACTGGAAGATATACTGGAAGAGCTCTCTGAAATAGTTCAGGAAGGACTTTAATGGAATAATAACTCGTATTCTGCCGCGCCGCCCTCCTCTGCAATCTCACGCTGGCACAGCCGCTGTTCTCGATATTATCATCCTCCAACTCCACAAATCCCAGCCCTTTAAGGCATTTGAGGAAAAAGAAGACGTCCGGACCGGGATTTGAACCCGGGTCGGAGACTCGACAGGCCTCCATGATAGGCCGCTACACTATCCGGACTCTAAGGGATTCGCATTAATGGTTTTGCTGCATTTAAGCCTTTTGTTGATGTATTCGTAATCATGGCGCAGTATCAATTATAAATAGTTGCATCTTCAATTAGCGCTTAGGCTATGAAACTCACAATCCAGAAATCGGATATTAAAGGAACTGTCAACGCTCCCCCCTCAAAAAGCTGCACTCACCGGGCTATTGCAATTGCAGCCCTCTCAAAAAAAGCGCAGGTTAATAATCCGCTCATATCAGAGGATACAAAAGCCACAATAAGAGCCTCTGAAGCATTTGGGGCTAAGGTGGAACTAAAGAAAGACTCACTCCTTATCAAAGGATTTGATGGGAAACCTACAACACCTGATAATGTTATCGACGTTGCAAATTCGGGCACCACGCTTCGCATAATGACAGCTGTAGCTTCACTTGTAAACGGTGCCACGGTTTTCACAGGCGATGCCAGCATAAGGATAAGACCAAATACACCCTTACTCAATGCGCTGAACGACCTTGGGGCTGAAGCGTTCTCCACACGCGGCAACGGGATGGCTCCGCTTGTTGTGAGGGGGAAAATGAGAGGAGGGCGAGTATATATCGACGGCTCAATCAGTTCCCAGTTCATATCAGCGCTTCTCATCGCCTGCCCGTTTGCACAGAACAAGACCAACATATTGATAAAAGGCGAATTGAAATCCCGACCCTATGTGAATATTACAATCGACATGCTAAAAGATGCAGGTGCAAAGATAATCTGCGATGCTCCAAACTCTTTCACCATCCCGCCAGAGCAGGAGTATAGCCTGAAATCATACAATGTTCCCGGGGATTTTTCCTCTGCTTCGTATATGATGGCTGCAGGAGCGCTGTGCGGTGAAGTTACCATCAAGAACCTCTTCCCTTCCGAGCAGGGGGATTCGGCTTTGATCGACATACTCGGAAAAATGGGGGCGCAAATCTCATGGGACAAGAAAAAAGGAGAGGTAAAGGTAAGCAAAAGCGAGTTGCACGGCATCGGTGTGGATGTGGGCAAGACCCCTGACCTTGTACCAACGCTGGCAGTACTCGGGGCAGCAGCAGAAGGAACCACGGTCATTGAGAACGCCGAGCATGTGAGATACAAGGAAACGGACAGGCTTCATGCCATGACTGTTGAACTGAAAAAGATGGGCGTGAACATAAAAGAGGAAAAAGACAGGCTGGTTATTAAAGGCGGGTCGATGAAAGGAGCACAGGTGCACGGATGGGATGACCACAGGATTGTGATGGCTCTGGCTGTTGCAGGTATGGTGGCAGGAGAGACAACCGTCGATACGATAGAATCTGTGAGCATTTCGTATCCCGGCTTCTTTGAGAATTTGAAAAAGGTCGGCGCAACGGTTGATGTACCTGAGTAGAGCAACCGAATACAGAATCTGAAATACGATATATTTTAATACCGCTTTGCATGTATGGGAGGTTGTGCCCAGGTGGCCTAGTTGGTTAGGGCGCCAGACTCATAGGGTAATTTAAAGAGGCGCTGAGCTTCCTGAGAAATCTGGAGGTCACGGGTTCGGATCCCGTCCTGGGCATTGTCTAAAAATAATACTACAAAGAGTATATATATGAACAGGATGTATTGGGGTTCCGTCAGTTAGCTATTGAGTAAGTTATAGAGTCCGGGATTTATCCCATCTGTGTTTGCTTTTTTAGGTAGATTGATTAAATAAACAGAGGTAAAAGATTGTTTACAGAACAAGATAGAAATTCTCCTGTTTCAGAAAGCGCTGTCCACGATGTCGCAATTGATGGTATTGCCAGAGAGGGAGATGGTAACATATACGGGTTTTGTGATCTTTGTGCCAGGCACGAAGGATGGAGACCGTGTAAGATTAAGATTGAGCGGGTCTTGCGAAAATTTGCAGTCGCAGCCCTTAATGAACAGAATTAAAAAAAAATCTACGGAGAAATAAATATGAATTTTGAAAGAAAAGGCGGCTTCAGCGGAAGAGGAAGTTTCAGACCAAGCGGTCCGAGAGAGATGCACAAAGCAACTTGCGCAGACTGTGGTCAGGAAACCGAAGTACCATTCGTACCATCCGGTGACAGACCTGTGTACTGCAGAGAATGCTACCAGAAACATAAACCAAAGAGATATTAGATAAAAATGGGCGATGATATTTAAATATCGCAGCCCACAATCCTTTTTTATTATTTAACAGTGCTCAGCTTGAGCTTTTTTATTTTGAAAAATATTTTCCTTACTTTTATTGTCAATCCGAGTATGAATTCCATCCTTCCACAGTCACGGCGTGGATGCTCATAGCATAACAGCATCTTCGAAATCTTTAAAATGAGGATCTCCCGTTACTACTTTTATTTTTTTGTTTCTTGCAGAGGCAAGTATGAAAGAATCGGTTACTTGCGCATTTCCATCCGTCCTGAGAGATTTGGAATATATTTCTGCGATTACAATCGGAGACGTGTACAATTGCATGTCGTCATCCAGAAATCGTTTGACTTTTTCACCTTTCTGGGTCCCCATGAAATATTCCATCCATGCGAATGAATCCAGTAGCATTATAATCTGTCCTCATGGTCTCTGAGGTCTGATAAGTCAGTCTCTGGCATTGTCCCGAAAAGGCTTTTTTTGTCCTTGAAAAGCATTTTTATTAAAAACTTGTTTCGCATTTCCATTACCTTTACTAGCATGAACCCCCCCCCATCTTGCAGTGACCGACCTCGTTTACGAAAAACGGGGCATCAGCATGGGTGCATGAGGTTTCTATCGCTTATTCGTTGTTTTGGCTATTAATGAAAGGGGGCACGGAACAGATGTGAAGTTTTGTTCTTCGCAAAATTATAAGTATCATCAAACATTTATCCTTCTGCTTCCATTCCCTCAACCTGAACGAAAGTAGCAGTTATAGGGATCGTTTCTGCCATAGCCATATGCTCAAATCGCTTCTCAAAATTTAAAATAGTAAAGCCCACTATCTTCTTTGTTTTGGGGTCGATTCGCATGACGATATCATTGCCAATCTCTTTAGAAATCGCTTCTTTTGGTTCACCAATAGCAATATCCAGTACATCTCCTTCTTTATCAAAGAAGAATTTCAATTTTTTTTCCATATAACCTCGCCTCTCTTTATTCTATCAGTGATGTATGCTGTAACTATAGACTCATTATCAAGTCTAACAACAACACATAGATGTTTTCCTTCGTATATATGCTCATAATGCCTATAAAACAATACTACATTCTCGCTATACACGCTTCTCTTGATTAATTCAGGATTTTCTAACGTTCCTTGCAATTCTTTTAACATTTCTTTAAGCTCAGGATGCGTTTCTATTATATGATTCCATCGCTCTTCAGTGAGCAAAATCCTTCGCTTGAACCTATCACTAAACTCCATTTAATCTCACCTTTTGATTTGCCGGAAGACCCATCCGAGTTTTAGAATCAGCTAAATAATGAAGGATATAACCCAAAACCGAGGGTCAGGGTGGACCAGTTGCTTAACTTGGGATGGAAGATTATGATTCCTCTTGCATTGTTTAAGGTTTTGATAATAAATGACCAGCAAATCCGATATAAACATGAAATTTATCTTGCATAAATTAAGATTCTGTTTTTTCTGTAATTTCAGCCATCTTTTTATTCTTACTATATGGAGCTTTACGAGTTTTCCCATTCTTTAATCGAACCCATCGGCTACCATCTGGTTTTGTTATTATAGTAATGAAAGAAATTTACAAAACCTATGTCACCTTTCTTCAAAAACAATTATTC
>CAYSLW010000195.1:0-4081 GCA_964431955.1 uncultured Candidatus Methanoperedens sp.
AATTATCGAAAATGAGAACTTTTATGGGCATTTACAACGGGTTCATGATGTTATATTATAGCATCTTAAACATGACCTGTCATCTACTCCTGCGCTATATATGCCCCGCCTCCTTCATGCTGAAGTGCCTGCCCTCTCCGATTATGACATGATCTAGCACATCGATGCCCATTATTTTCCCCGTCTCTACCAGCTTCTTTGTGATATCCACATCTTCCCTGCTCGGCGTGGGATCTCCGGATGGGTGGTTATGGGCGACGATGATATGCGCCGCGGATTCTATCAGGGCGGTGCGGAACACTTCCCTTGGATGCACTATATTCGCGTTGAGTGATCCGACTGACACCGTGTCTTCTCTGATCACCTGGTTCTTTGTATCCAGGCATAGCTCTACGAAAGTCTCCTTCTTCGATTCCCGCATCGTCGGGTACAGGCGCCGGTAGACATCAAAAGGAGAGTTGATCTTGAACTTCGATGTGCTCTCGAACTTTTCCAGCCGCCTTGCCAGCTCGAAGCACGCCGCTATCTGGGCAGCCTTTGCCAATTTGATTCCGTGGATCTTCATCAACTGCGGCACGTCTATTGCGGAAAGCTGCTTTAAGTCGTACTGCGACAGAACTCTCTGAGATAAGTTATAGTTCTCCGCATAACAATCGATAAAATTATAACCATAGATGAACGTAAATACAATGCAGTAAATCCGCGTTCATCTGCGGTTTGTATATTTCATGCAGGAGATTTTGTGGGTTTTTACGAAGCGCCTGAACTATTAAAAATTTTTTCAATATGTATTCGCACGCATTGCTCCCGCCTCCCCCCAGCGGCGGGTACTCATAGTTCAGCATCAGCACCCTCACGTCACCCCTCCGGCGCAGGTCACTGCCCGCACCCTCTGCCCGCGCGCGCTCCTGCCGCAGGATTCCTTGAAACGGACTTCTCTTCGTATAGCTTAATCGCCGTTATATCATTTCTCAAATCTTTCTCCAACCTTTTCAAGTATTTCCACAAATGTAGGCTCCCTTGAAGGCTTAATATTTTCTCCTTCATGTATATGATGAGGGAAAGTTTCAATTTCTGGATGATGAGGAGCATTATCCCATCTTGTTATCAATCGTTTCTCTTTGTCCTGCCAGTGATATGAGTAATCTAACTTGTGTAGATTTGAATCAATATACTCAAATACATGAAGTTCCGAACCACCCCTTAACTCGATTGCAAACCTGATAAAACCCTTTTTAATCCCGATAAATTCCCTGATAAGCCGAAATTTCTCAACTTCAGGATTTTTGTTCGCTACTTTCTTTAAAAACTCAAAGTAGTCGCCAATCATCAGATTGCCTCTATTAACACCCTTTTCTCTTCTTTTAATTCATTATATATCTCTGCCGATGCTTTCCACTCGAAAAAGTCCATATCGTCTCCAAGTTTGCCGCTAACAAATTGTTTGTAGAATTCTTCGGTTTTCATGCCGTATTTCTTTTCAAAATATCGCATGTTCTCATAGAGATTGTTTAATTTCTGGTTTATCTCTTCTATTTTGGACCGAAGCGTCCTGATCACCACATCCATCACTATATTCTGCGGAATTCCTGTGCTCTTAGTTTTCAATACCATTTGTATCACCAGTTTATATTATTAGGATGCTAATAAATTTCCACTTTTATTCCACTATCTTTTCAAGCATATACTTTACCTGAAAACAATCTCATTGTTCATGAATCTCTGCACCCATTTTGCAATATTATTGCTTTAGTATATAAACTCTCATGAGATATGTTACCTTTAGCCAATTTATTCGCATGCATTGCTTCCCCCTCCCCCCAGCGGCGGGTACTCATAGTTCAGCATCAATATTCTCACAGCACTCCTCCGGCGCAGGTCACTGCCCACACCCGCCTGCCTCCGTATCCTCCCGCAGCCTCAGGCAAACCTGCGCCTGCCGGGCTGCTCTCCATAGTCGGAAGTCGGATAAAGGATGGAACACATGATTGCGCCGCGAATATGCTTATGCCTGCTATCGGCGCGTTTTTATTTCTCATACTCATTATTTCAGAACTTCAGATCATTAAGATTTAAATCCCTGAAATGCTTCACCTCGAATTGATATTCATCTAAGAAAGGAATCAATTTATCATAGAATGGCTTATCATTCGTAATCAAAGTAGTACCGTAAAGGATGGATGTTATAGCTATAAGATTATCAAAACCTCCTGCCTTAATTTTTACAGCATAGTCAAGAGCCCTTTCCTTAAAATCTGAATCGAAAAGTACGACTTCAGCAGCACCCTCGATTTCCAGAGCGGAGTCTTTTCCAAACTCTTCTTTTCCGGTCAGCAGTGATACAACCGAGGCAACTTCCACAATAACTGCAAAAGGAAGTATTAATTTTTGTTTCCCTTTTATTACACCCTCATAGATTTTCTTAGCTTTAATGTGCAGATTCTTCCACTCTTCACGCTTCTCTTTGTTTTTATGAATGGGCGGGACAAAAGCATACACCAGCACGTTGCTGTCAAGAGTTATGTCCATTCAGTATTCCTTCCGCTTAAGTAAAGAAATAAGCTCATCGGGTGTAACCTCTACCTCAGGGCTCTTTGAGATTCTGTTTAATAGCGCATGGTATCTCTTGAGCTTTATTTCTGGGGATATTTGTTTTGAACTAAAATATGACAATTTTTTCAGATCTTCAATCTCTATAGATAATTTTTCAAGTTCCCTTCTTATCTCTGCTGACATTTAATCACCTTCGTGTAATTTCAGACTACAGCAGCCGCTTCCTATCATCATCGCTGAAGCTCTATTTTCTTCCTGCAAACCTTATCGCCTCTTCGGTAATATATTCGGTTTTTTTTATTTCCAGCCCCGATTTCCTGTAAACACCTTTTTTATGCAGAATTTCTGACGCCATTTCAATCACTTTGTCCGCTATGTAGTTTATACATTCATCTATCTAAGCAATAAATATATCTTCCTTCACAAATTTCAATTTATATGACGTTTGCCATTTATTTGCAGGCATTGCTTCCGCCTCCCCCCAGCGGCGGGTACTCATAGTTCAGCATCAGCACCCTCACGGCACCCCTCCGGCGCAGAACCCTGACCGCGCCCAACCTGGAATTTTCAACCGAAGATTTTCCTATAACCTTGGATACTGTTATTTTTCCTTCCTAGACAAGTTTTTCCATTCTTTTTGCATCTGGAAGATTCCTTTTCATACCTGCAGTCACCTGTTCTTTATACACCTGCTCAGTTAAGATTACATCAAATCCAGAAGCAACTATCTCGATGATACTAATTTTTGTCAATTTAATAGAAGCATCGGTATCCAACAATATCTTCATTACACCACCCTCTCGATCAAATAATTCTTCCTCTCGTTCTGCCCATAATACACCTTGAGCAGGATATCAGCCAGGATCCCTGACACAATGAACTGTACCCCGATTATCACCATCAATATAGCCAGCAAGAACAGAGGTCTATCTGAAAGACCGCGCCCTAAAAAAAGGCGTTCAATGCCCATATAAGTACCAAGCAAGCCGCCGGTGATGCTCAGTAGCAGCCCAAGCCCGCCGAACACATGTATCGGTCTTACAGAGTATTTCTGCCAGAAGCTTATAACGATAAGGTCAAGGAAGCCTTTGAAAATCCTCTGCCAGCCGTACTTCGTCCTGCCGAATTTCCTGGGGTTGTGTTTAACTTTAACTTCGCCGATTTTATAGCCCCTCCACATCAGCATTGCCGGGATGTACCTGTGTGTCTCTCCGTACAGGTCAAGGTTTTTCACGCATTCGCTCCTGTAAGCCCTGAAAGTGCAGCCGGAATCGTGTACGAGTTCGCTGGTAATATTTCTTCTTATCAGGTTGGCGAACCTTGAGAAAGCTTTCTTGAGATGTGGGTCTTTTCTCTCTGCACGCCAGCCGCAGACCACGTCATAATCTTCATTCTGGATTTTCTCAAGCAGCTTTGGTATATCAGTCGGGTCGTTCTGCAGGTCCCCATCCATGCTGATAATAAAATCACCCTTTCAAGTTGTGGCGTTAAAATTCCCATCATCGAACACACTAATTATATAAATGAT
>CAYSLW010000196.1:0-4078 GCA_964431955.1 uncultured Candidatus Methanoperedens sp.
GCGGACTGGTGAAAGGGTTGACTCCCGAAAACTTCGGAAAAATCAGCATGCTTAGAAATCCCGGCATTGCGAACCTGTTTCACAGGATTCATTATATCGAAAAAATGGGGACCGGCATTGAGCGGATACGGATCGCTCTTCGCGAAGCTGGTGCACCAGAGGTGATTTTTGAACTTGAAGATGTTTATGCTATGGCCGCAAATAACGGTTGGCATTAATATTGCTGGACGGCCAATAGCAAGGTCAACCGTTCGGGTAAATCCGACCGCTGAATAATCTTTTTCATCTCAGGACCGATACGCTCCTGTTTTTTCTGTTCGCCCTTTAATTGTTCCACCACCAGGTGGCTGTCGATTTTCGCAAACCGCTCTTCTAACATACTGCAGCCATCAAGAAGGATCTCTACATAATCCGGATTATCCAGATTTTTCACTAACGGGGTATCCGCAAGGATGTACCTGAGTGTTTTGTTCAAGGATTTCGTGCCACTTCGTTTCCGGTTGCCGCGTTTTAAATCCCGAAAAAATCGTTCCAGGATATTATTTGTACGCTGAGGTTGGATGTTGAGTTGACCGGTTGAGGTATTTACGGTTATCGGATCGGCAAAAAGCTTGTCCCAATATTTATCGATTTGCTCGATCATCTTATTATAGTCCTCGTCCGACATGATTTCATTGCGGAAACGGTTTACTTTTTCCTCAATGCTTTTTATGTCAGCTTCTTGACCGTCATCGTTCAGACCTTGTTTACTTCGCGGAACAGCAATGCTTAGCGCCTCACGCAGCTTTTTAAAAGTCTGCACCTTTTTGTGCATCTGCATAGCTGCTTTTTTTAACTGCGGGTCCTCAACAATTTTGGTAAGAGGTCCCCAGAGCCGGGACAGCACGCTGTTTCTGATCAGTCTATTATTGACCATGTCGTGCAACACCCCTAACCTTTGATAAAAAATAAAATGTGGGCAGTCAAAAGGAAATCCGTATCCATCCAGTTCCGAAGTGTCAAGTGCCCAATGAACCATTGCATAGGCTGCCGGGGCAGGCATTTTTTCCATAACCTCGGAATCAAGACGACCGCTGTCGATACTGTTCGCCAACGTGCAAACCGCTTGCGGATCATCATCCACTATTTTTTTCAATGCCTTGAGCTTTTGGCGCAGCAGGGAACGAATCTTGTGCTTTTTTAACCGGTTCCTGATTATGGCGTACTCTTTTTCAAACAAGTCCTTGCCGATATCTCGTAAAAAATGGAAATGGCAAACAAAGTCGGGGATACCTTTAAATACGGCATCGACAGCCGACAAAATACCTTTGCCCATATCATGAACCAACGCGATCGGATCGCCGTATTGCTGTCTCATTTCGCTCAAAAACGGTATGAGCAACTCTGCCTTTTCCGAGGGGAGTTTGATATTGTCCAGGACAATCTGGGCAATGCCGTCTATACCGGTAAAAAGATGTGGGCTGTCGGCTTCGCAGGTGCCGTCAATGTGCAGGATGTACCCGCCTCGTGATACCATCGCTTGTTTTAATCGCTGCCGGCTCTGGTGGTGCGCGATTGCAAGGTATGCAATAAATTTTCTGCCAAGATAACCGATCTGGCGCGGGGATATCAAAACATTTTTCTTTCCCAGCTCTTCTACTATTTGTTGTTCGGTGCGGTTGTGGACAAATAGCGCATATCCAACGCAAACCAAAACATCATATCCAAATGTGCATCGGTGGGGTGTCAGAGTGCTCAACTGCTCACTATGATAAACGCCGCCGCCGGCGTCTTGCAAGATCGTCTCTTTGGCGCGAAAAGGTCCAATATCCAAGGTGACCACATTTTTCTCACGGCTTTTGAGCACTTTTAAATCACCATCACAACCGCCGGCTTGCGGGTAAAAGTAAATCGTTGGCTTTTGCTTAAACAGGTTCATGGCTCTGTGGTCTTTGGCTATCTTGTCGGTATAGTATTTTAGACACGTTACGGCTTTGTATCCGAAGTTTTTTTTAATAAGTCGTGGAACTGTAAAAACCTTCTAATGGCGGCCGGCTCAAGCGATTGTCCCTGTTCGAATACGAAGTCTGCAAGTTGTTCAATACCAATCTCCGGATGCTTTATCAATTGCACTAAAATTACTACCGCTTGAGCATCCGTTGGAAAGGAAGTAGTTACCCATCGCTGCTTTTGCCTTGTGCAAATCTCCGGCCGGTCTGACAGATAAATAAAGCGCCCCTGATGCTTTTCTCTCTTAACACCGGCTACGTCCTTAACTCGCGATAAAAAAGAACTGTTCGGGACAAGATCGATAAACTCGGCAATCTCAACAGCGCTCAGACCTCTTGGCGAATCGGTGATCAGTGCAATGATGGTTTGTTTAAGGTTGCCATGCTTTGAAAAAAGGATCGCCTGGTATCTCCACAAACCGTTTTGATCAAATACGGGGATCTGCGGCAGTGTATAGTAGCGCCCGTTTTGATTGATGCTGGTATAGGTTCGCCACCGTTTCAGTCGTCGCCTTGCCGTAATCACCGAGCATTTGAGTAGTCCTATAAGTTGCTCCAGGGTGATGATCTTTTGCTGCCTAAAATTTTCAAGTGCATGGTTTTCATCCATACCCCACCTGATATAGTATGCGTTTTATAGTTAATAATGCGCATACTATATCATAGTTTCATACATAAAACAACCCCTTTTCGTCTTATTTTCCGGCCCTTTTCGTCAAAATAAGCACCAATTGATTTGATTTTTTGAAAACGTATACTTGATCATAACTCGCCCCGTAACCTCAGGGGCTTTATCAATAAGGCTTCCCGCAAATCCAACCGTTATTTGCGGTCATAGCTTAAAAGTAAGGAAAATCAATGATCGCTTTTGATCTAGAGTGTTCTGAAGGACACGTGTTTGAAGGATGGTTCAACAATATTGAATCCTTTGAAGAGCAAGAGGCCAAAAAGATGGTGAGCTGCCCCTATTGCAGCGATACCCGGATCAGAAGGATCATCTCCCCTGTCGCGTTGAAGACCACTTCCCGCTTTGAGGAAGGGCGGGATCCGAACCCCATCGATTACCGAAGGTTGGCCGGGGAAATAGTAGACTACATCAACAAGAATTTTGATAACGTTGGGACGACCTTCACTAAAGAGGCCTTGAAGATGCATTATGGCGTCACCGAAAAGAGAAACATCAGAGGATCGGCGACGGCAGAAGAAGAAAGGCTCCTCAAAAATGAAAAGATAGACTTTTTCAAGGTTCCCATGCCTAAAATCGATGATAATAGCAAGACTTAGTCAATGTTTTTTTTGACCTCGGGAAACTGAGAATAATTGACTTTGTGCCCAAAAGGTTGTAAAAGTCCAGTGGCCCGAACTTTGCGGATTAATCTTTTTGCTCATGATAGGTCGCTCAGCGGATGCGGAAAAAAGGTAAAATCGTTGTCGTATTACTGATCAGCTTGTTAGTGATCGGCTTTTTCCTCACCATTTACATCACAGTGGACGAGGAAATTCCGGGAAATGCTGTTGTTGTAGTGACGGAAGAGGATAAATCATACCATTCCATCCATTTCGATCATATCTGTGTTGCCGGCAAAACAGCGCAAACCATGACTCTATCAGAAGCCGAGGCAAAAGGTTACAAACCTCATAAGCACGACGAGGACCTTGGCTATTTCCAGGGAAACAGGCAGTTCTTGTTCCATCATCTTCTGTCGAAGCTTGGACTGCAGGTCAACAGCCGATGGGACAGAAATGGAAATTGGTTATGGTAGAGCCCTCCTAGCCTTTTCTTCCGCATCCAACCGAAAAAAAGAGAGTAACACATGGAATTCAAATTCTTCGGCTTTTCTGATGCGGGCAAGTGCCGGGAGCGCAATGAAGACCGGTACTTGTGTAACAAGGAGGAACGCCTCTTTCTCGTTGCGGACGGGATGGGTGGTCATGCCTCGGGGGACGAGGCCAGCCGGCTGGCGGTGGAGGCCGTTGAGGAGTTCATCCTTCGCTCCAGGACTGAAGAGATAAAATGGCCTATACGATTACGTAAAAATTTGTCTCTTGAGCAGAACCGCCTACTGGCTGGCGTTATATATGCAAATCGC
>CAYSLW010000197.1:0-4074 GCA_964431955.1 uncultured Candidatus Methanoperedens sp.
CGATATTATATTTGCTGCAGGTTCGTTCCATCGAAAGGTTAGCGATGATATTAATTTAATCAAGGATGACATCAAATCAATAAACAAAAAATTAAACGATATTGGTGAAAGAAAAGTGTCCACGATAAATTAATAAAAAGCCAACAAGCCGCATTTTCTGCATTTCTTGAGAATAACCACCTCACAACCAGCCAGCCTTTTGAACTCCTCGGCATCTCCTTCGCCCCCGACAATGCTCCCGTAGTGCATGGGTATTGCGCTTCCGCAGCTTCTTTTGCAGTCATCACATAGGTGCCGCTTCATCCATGTTTCCATGCACTGCCAGAAGTCTGCAGATGCCGCGAAGTTCATCGTACGCGAGCTTGGTGACAAAATCCCCTGCATGGATAACCATATCAGCGAGCGCAATTATTTTCATGCGTATCCATAATCCATATAGTTCAATTCTTTTTTCACGTTGGTCAGGAAAATCTTATAAGTATTTGTAGAAAAATCAAGCCATCCCTTAAAGTCAGAATTTAATTTCTTGCCGATTGCATCTTCCTTTTCTGTCCTGCTTGCTTCGCCAAAGTGTTTGAGTTCTTCAAGATTTTTTTCCATATACCAGTAGAGTGCGGTCTCAGCAAAGGGTTTGGGGATAGGAGGGGAGTGCAAGGATATTTTTTGCATAAGTTCCTGTTCCTTCAAAAGTTCGTCGGAAGTTATACCGCTCTTTTCGATTGCCTTGTTTAATGTCTCATTGCTGATTTTTCGCTTTTCCTCAGGGGTGAATTTGTGAGCACCACTTCCCATATTTTCCTCGTATATTTCCTTCTGCAGCAGCTCATGAAAAAGCGCGTATCTTAAAATGGTTTCACTTGCTTCTTCTATGTACATGGTGTTGAGAGTGATAATCGAATACCATGAGCCCAGGTAATAGCGCCTGTTCATTGCCACCGCATAATCAAGAACCCCTGGAACAGGTGCAAAAATGCTCTGCGAGAACACGACCGCCTCGGTCGATAGCAGCAATAGGTTTGGAGGCGCTAACTTTTTAACCTGTTCAAGACCATCTGTCCCGAAAACGGATTCAGGTTTTTCCAGATACTGCTCGTTGCGGGTTAGTATGTTTTTTATTTCATCTGGCTTCAACTGGTTCAACGTAAAAGCGATATCTTTTGCTGTGGAGCTTATCCACAGCGTGTATTCTTCTTCGAACTTTTCCGAGGATCGCTTTTGCATGGAAGATAAATCGCAATCATGCAATAAATAGTTAGTGGCATTGGATAGTTTTATATAATTTCCTTGGGAGCCCCGCACAATTTCACCAGCGCCTCGGCTTCAATAAAATGGAGTTGAGCAGGGATTACCAGAACGTGCATGGGTTCGCCAAAATCGTAATCTTTTAATCTCTCAAGATAATCCGCACGAACAACAGGGGAATCAGACCCGGCTCTTGCAATACCGACCGCAAGCGCATTTACCAGCACGCCATCGCCACGCCGTCCTTCCATTTTCAATAGGAGTGAGGCAGCTTTTCCTATATCCATGAATCCCTTCTCCCTGTCGATATCTAGAAAAACTAGCGTATGCAGGTCGTTTTTCTTATTCATTTTAATAGTATCATAAGGAGCCTCGGATATGACAGTTTTATCACCGCGCACATACGGGAATGGAATGGTGGTGGACTTTCCGAACCTGTAATTCTGCAGTCCGCTCAATCCACACACTGCGGATAAAATGGAAGGGGCATGGATGATTGCTGTATCTATACCCATATCCTTTGCACGCAGGCACAGGTCTATGTGTGTTGTTGCGACCATAGCATCCCCGCCGCTTAAGAACACCACGTTTTTATCTTTTGCCTGGGACAGCCATGCTGGGGTTTGTTCAACCTCTTCTCTTGTAAGCACATTCACTTTCCTGCCATAAAAATTTTCCATCTTTTCAATGGTTGTGCCGGTAAGATTTGAAGTATAGAATTCAGCATACACGATATCGGCTTTTTTTATGGCTTCCAGTCCTTTTACTGTTATGTCTTTTTCATCGTATAACCCGAGTCCGATAAACGTGAGCATAACATTATTATACGATGGCTATATTTGTAAGTCTTGCCATGGAAAGTTATAAACTCCTAAACTCCGGGTATGCTTAAACTAAATGATGGAAACATGGAATCCCCGTGCGTCAGAGTGTCTAAAAAAGCAGGCGAAAAGACAAGGCAGAAGCTTATCGAGCTTGGTGCCATAGATAATACCTTGAAGATAAAATCTGATGGCGAAAAACTTTTAATTCCAATTATAAAATCGGTTGAAGGATATGATATTGGAAAAGATGACTTTGAAGTATTGAAAAAAGAAGAATCCTTAGCTGATGTTATAGGATTTATGCCGGCTTATGAGATTGTAGGGGACATTGCCATTATAGACCAGCATGAAAGCGATGCACAAAAGATTGCAAATGCTCTGATGCGACAGAAGAAAATAAAAACAGCCTTACAGGCTGCAAGTGCTGTTACAGGGGAATACAGAACCAGGGATTTTACAATCCTTGCAGGAGAAAAAAGAACAGAGACGCTTTACCGCGAGAACGGGTGCAGATACCTGCTTGATGTTTCCATGGTATATTTTACTCCTCGGCTTGCCACCGAGAGGATGAGGGTTGCGAACCAGGTAAAAGACGGCGATAAGGTTGTGGATATGTTCGCAGGCGTAGGACCTTTCAGTATTCTGATTGCGAAAAAATTTCCTGCTTCGCACGTTATAGCCATAGACAAGAACCCGGTTGCAATTAAATACCTGAAGGAAAACGTGAGGCTTAATAAAGTAAAGAATGTTGAGATAAGAGAGGGCGATGTCAGGGAAGAAATAAAAGAGATTTTGGATGCCGACCACGTTATCATGAACCTTCCCCATAGCGGCTTAGAGTTTCTTGATACTGCTTTTGGTATAATAAAAAAGGGCGGATTCATCCATTTTTATGCCATTACGCATGAGGATGATCTATTTGACGGGATATGGAAGAGAATCAAGGAGAGCGCACGCCAATTTAATTTACGAATAATCCCTGTTGACAGGCGGGTTGTAAGACCCTATGCGCCGTATCAGTACAATATCTGTATTGATCTTCAGGTAATTAATATGATTTCTTGTAACTGTGGAAGATCCAGATAACATCGAAATTACTGCAAAATTTAAAACCAGTGCAAGCGTCCCATCCCGGAGAGACTCGCATATCCTCTGCGCTCGTTCCGGGCTCGCCATGAAATTGTCATCGGCAATCTGAATTATCACTGCGCCATGGCTGCTGACAAGATGGCGGATATCTTCAGCCACAAGTTCGGGAGAGCGGGCTCTCCATCGTCTCCCGTGGAACCTTGTGGTCTCAAGAAGGAATATGCCATCAGGCGGCTCACCCGCCAGATCGCGGGCAGGCTCTTGCAGGCTGTCAAGTGATTGAATAAGCGGGCGCTGCGGGGTTTTTATCAAGGCTCCATCTCTTTGCAGATAAAGACCACTTACCTTCTCTGAAACCCCGCGTTGAAGCAGTTCCCTGAACGTAATCTCACCCTCTCCGCAAACGACCGCATCAGCCCCGCTTTCCAGCAGCACTTTAGGGGACATGGAAGCACCGTGACCCCCGGTTATGAGCACTCCATTAAAACCTGCGCTCCTCAGAGCCCGAAGGAATGTCTTCGCAGCACCGACAGAGGCAAGCCCCATTGTGGTGACGCCTATAAGGTTAGGCGTATCTTTAACAGCAGCCAAAATTCATTCTGGAGCATTCAGGCGGCTTGACCAGATTGACGCGCATTCATACCTCGATATTCACACCCAGGAGGTCAAGCAGCAACTGCGGATACAGGATGAACTTATGAAAATATTCATAATCAGGACAGGATATGCAGGCACTGCGTGGTGAAAGCATCACGGTTTATGGGGACGGCTCGCAGACCCGGAGCTTTTGCTATGTGAGCGATGAATTTGAGGGAATTTATAGATTGATGATGTCGGATTATGCGCTGCCTGTAAATATCGGGAATCCTGAGGAGCACACCATACTTGAATTCGCGGAGATAATTCTGAGGATGTCGGA
>CAYSLW010000198.1:0-4015 GCA_964431955.1 uncultured Candidatus Methanoperedens sp.
AAACCGGTCCATCCCGGCAGCAGTATAAATTCTGTATCTGGCAGTGACCGCACCTGCCCACACCGCATTTCATATGCCTTTCAAGGGATATCAGGATATGGCGTTCCGGAACATTCATAGATAGCAGTTCTTTTATAACAGGCATGTACACAGCAGGAGGTCCTACAAGTGCCACAAAGGTTCTCTCAGGCTCGAATTGGACGCCGGGGATAAGGGTAGTGATAAGTCCCACATGTCCTGCCCAGTCTGGAGTACCACAATCAACAGTACACTCAAAATATACGTCTTTTCGTTTTTTCCAATCTTTGATCTCGTCGAGGAAGAGCATATTTCCCGGACTTCTGCAGCCAAAAAGAATATTGACCTTTCCGAAATCCCTGCGGTTGTCAAAGACATACCTGATTAAAGACCGAAGGGGAGCAAGACCCAATCCGCATGCGATAATCAACAGATCATTTCCTTCAAGCATCCTGAGAGGGAATCCTTTTCCATATGGTCCTCGAATTCCAACCACATCTCCTGCTTCCAATTTGTGCAGGGCGTTCGTTACCTTTCCAGCGGCTCTTACACATATATCAAAAGATCCATTATTAGTTGGAGAAGAAGACACTGATATGGGTATTTCACCTGCGCCGAATACAGAGACCATGACAAACTGTCCGGGTTCGTGGTCAAGCCGTCCCCCATTTTCCAGTGCTATTTCAAACAGCTTCTCCGGTGCTGTCATCTGTTTTGTGCTGAGGATCTTCCCTTTTTTTATGCTATATGCAGAGTCTTTCATAATTATTTTATCCATAACCCGGTTTTCGCCTTTGCGCCCTCCTTAAATTCTATTAAAGCCTTCAGCGTCCCGTCCAGTCTTATGCCTGCCATACAAGTACGGCTGCACCTGCCGCACCCTGTGCAGAAAAATCTTGAAAATTTATTTACCGGATACCTGAATTTGCGGTAATAACGATGCCTTTGCCTTTCTTTGCGCGTATGCCGAAAATTCTTGCCTCCCGCTACTTTTGCAAACGGTTCAAGCTGGCATGAATCCCATACACGATACCGCACACCTTTGGTGAGGCAAAGGTCTATCTCATCTCTGATATCGAAGCAATAACAGGTAGGACATACATTGGTACAATTTCCACAAGCTAAGCACCTTTCATCCAGGTCGTTCCATACATTGCTCTCAAATGACCCGTCAAACAGATCAGGAATAAATTCCGATTCGATCGGGAGTTCATTCTTGAATAACGCTCTTTTCTTTTCACGAAATAATGCCAGTTCTTCCAGATGGCAACTTTTCGCGCTTTCAAAAAAACCAGCGCTCTCAATGATCTCTTCCCCTGTCTGGGTATTGATGTGTACAATGAAATGATCACCCAGATCAGTGAAAAATAGATCATATCCGCCGTCAGGCATGTGTGTGTTTAACAGGTGGCAATTCGCAAATTCATCGCAATATTCACTGCATTCCAGCCCGATGATCTTTATATTTTGCTTATGGATAAGATAATTGTGATCTTCTGGATGTTCTGAAAATACCAGGTTCAAACACTGGATCCCGGCAATATCACAGGTATGTACCCCAAACAGGAACATTTCTTCATACTCTGTAACCGCATCCGCTTTCAGCCCATTGCTTAGGTCATACTCCAGCAGTGTTTCATGCACAGGCATAAAGAATTTTTTCGGGGGAAGGATTGTGGGGATATATTTAAGCGCGATTTCCTCGCCAGAATTTACTTCTTCAAATGCATAATTATTATACCCCTTAAATACAGGCGCAACCAGTTTATGCAGTTTTGAAAGTGCGGAGATAAATCCGTTAAAATTTTCTTTTCTTAAAATTGCATAATGCCTGTCTTCCATATGTTTCTCTTTTTGAGTGAATTACACTAAGCTCTGTCTTAATTAAGTTTTTAACGTACTTGAAGATAAAGCTATCGGAGGTTGTAGTATAGAGGCATGATATTTTGAAGCTTTTAAATATTATTATGATAAATATCTTTTTGAAAGTGGCATCCACTCAGGATTATGCCCACATCGGCTTCTGGAACATCTATGCCTTCATCCAGAGAATCTTTTTTCCATTTATCCTTTAAGAAATTTCATAGACCGGATATAAGTTCAATGAGAACATTAACTATCATCTCAATAAACTGAAACAATAATATAACAGTTGTTACAATATTGTCACATATGTTACAAAATTATAACAAATGGAGAGTACTTAAAATCTTCTTTGAAAATCCAAAGCCTGCAGAGGCAGGATTTCAACTTCGGGAGATTAGCAGAATTACATCTCTTGCAACAACTTCTGTTAAGCTTTACTTGGATGAACTGATCAACGAAGGATTGGTTATGAAAACAAAGCACAGGATACATGCATATCCTGTTTACTGGGCAAATATGGATAGCTCGGAGTTCAGGTTTCTTAAAAAAATTGATACTATGATAACCCTAAAAGAATCGGGTTTGATTGATTATCTGGAAAACCAATGCATGCCCGATGTTATTATTTTGTTCGGGTCAGCATCAAGAGGAGAAGATACTATCGAAAGTGATATAGACCTGTTCCTGCTATGCAAAGAAAGAAAATTGAATCTTTCGGATTTTGAGACAAAAATAAAGAGAAATATCAGCCTCATATTCAGTGAAGACTTTAATGTACTCAGTAATGAATTGAAAAATAATATAATAAATGGAGTGTTTTTAAAAGGATATCTAAAGGTGTTCTGATGGAAGAAGGCATTATAAAAACCGCTCCTGACAGGGAAAAGGCAAAATCCATCCTGAAAATGGTGGAAACCACACTGGAAATGATAAACACCATTGATTCAAAGAGATTTCCATCTCATGTCGTGAAAGAATATTATGAAGTTCTCCGTGAGCTGATCACTGTGATTTTGCTTCTGGATGGCTATAAGACATATGGAGAAGGAGCGCATAAAAAGTTGATAGAGTACATGGAGAAAAATTACGGGGATTTCAAAGGTCATGAGATTTCGCTCATCGATGATCTCAGAGTCATAAGAAACAAGATCGCTTATGATGGTTTTTTCGTTACAGACGATTATCCGGAAAGAAAAAGGAAAGACATCCTGGCGCTCATAGATAAACTGAGAATAATAATATATAAAAAATTATAATATTATCTATTTCACTTTTATGTCATCAAAATGACAGCGCAGCGCATCTATTATATTTTCTTTCAATCCCATGTTCCGCCGTTGTTATCCTGCCCGAAAAGGGATAGGTTTCTGCTGTTCTGTCCCTGCTCCTCCACATATTGTTTTGATTGTATCAGCATACCGCCAGAGCCGCAGGTAGGGTCGTCTATCCTCATACCTTCCCGTGGTTCTATTATCTGCACCATCAGACGCACAACTTCAGAAGGCGTGTAGAATTCACCCCCCTTCTTGCCAGCGGAATCAGCGAAAAATTTAATCAGGTATTCATATGCAGCGCCCAAAAGGTCAGGGAACTCAAAATCCTCGTTTCTCAGCCTGTATTTATTGAAATGAACCAGAAAGTCCTGTAACTTTGAATCTGGTATCCTTGTTTTCCCCTTCTTTGCATTAAAATCGATATGCTTGAGCACACCATCAAGCTCGGGGTTTGCATCCTCGATTGCTGCAAGGGCTTTATTAAGCTGGTTTCCGATATCTTTTTTCAGGTCTTTTAATTCTAACCATCTTGCGATTTTTGGAACATAGAATATATATTCATTGGGAGATTCAGCCATTTCTTCCGCTTCTTCTTTACTCAATCCTTCCGTGAGCCATTTCTGGATAATCTTCTCATGCTGTTCTTCAAACTGGTCAGATATTCTTCGGAGGAAAAGCATACCGAAGATGTATTCTTTGAATTCCGAAGCATCCATTTTGCCTCTGAGAATATCGGCTGCCTTGAAAAGATGGGACTCAAGTTGCTGAAACGGATTTGCCGGATACCCACGGATATTTTATCCCTTAACTTAGCCCAATTTAGGGAATATGTTGTATGTATTGTGCCGTAGCAAGTT
>CAYSLW010000199.1:0-4013 GCA_964431955.1 uncultured Candidatus Methanoperedens sp.
GAGCGGTGCTGCGGTCACGATTTATTCTGGAGTGGTGACATGGCAGGATTCAGGAAACTCGCTAAACTGAATATTGAAAAAATTGAAAAAACTGGCATTGAAAAGGTTGTTTTCTCGTGTCCTGAGTGTTACAGAACATTCAAGCTGGATTATCCTGAGTATGATTTCGAGGTAATCCACATCACCGAGCTCTTGAACGAGTTGATTCGAGATGGAAAACTCGGGTTCAACAAACTGGAGGAAAAAATAACATATCATGACCCCTGTAGACTGGGAAAGCATCTGGGTATTTACGATGCCCCAAGAGAGGTTTTGAAAAGTATTCCTGGCATTGATCTGGTGGAGATGGAAGGAAATCGTTCTGGTGCTCTCTGCTGCGGTACCAGCGCATGGATGAACTGCAGCATGGATTCCAAGCAGATACGCATGAAGAGGCTTATGGAAGCCAAAGCCACTGGTACAAATATGCTTATAACTGCATGCCCCAAATGCCTGATTCATTTCAAATGCGCCCAGAGCGAGAAGCTGCCCGAAGAGCTAAAAGCCATCGAGGTCAAGGACATTTCCTCTTTGTTGATAAAAGCAGGAGCATCATGAAAGGAAATGTGGTCATAATAGGAGGAGGAGTAGCAGGAATGCAGGCATCCCTTGATCTTGCTGACATGGGCTTTACTGCTTATCTTGTAGAAAGGGAGCCCACCATAGGCGGGAAGATGGCACTGCTGGATAAGACCTTCCCCACAAACGACTGCGCCATGTGCATCCTTGCACCCAAGATGAATGAGTGCTATCGCCATCCCAATATCAAGATACTCGCCTATTCTGAGGTAAGGGATGTTAAGGGTAAGGCAGGGGATTTTAAGGTAAAGGTCTTGAGGAAGGCTCGGTACATAGATGAAACAAAGTGTACTGGTTGCGCTCAATGCATTGAGAAATGCCCTACCAGGGTTCCAAATAAATACAATGGTTATCTGGATAATAGAAAAGCCATTTATATTCCCTTTCCCCAGGCGGTGCCCAGGGCAGCTACCATCGATAAGGAGCACTGCCTGTATTTGACCAGGGAGAAGTGCGGCGTTTGCAGCAAGATCTGCCAGGCCAAAGCGGTTGATTACAAGCAGGTTGATAAAGAGATCGAACTGGATGCAGGTGCGATCATAATCGCCACCGGCTTTGATATGTACGATCCATCAGGGCTCGAGGAATACGGGTACGGCAGGTACAAGAACGTGGTCACAGCGTTGCAGTGCGAGCGCCTTATTAACAGTTGCGGACCTTCCAGAGGGCACTTTGAGAGACCATCGGATCAAAAGGTCCCTAAAACCATTGCCTTTATTCAATGTGTTGGCTCAAGAGACCTCAAACGGAATCCTTACTGCTGCGGAGTATGCTGCATGCATGCCACCAAGGAGTCCATGCTGATACATGAGCATCACCCAGAGACAGAGACTTATATTTTTTATACCGACCTTCGTGCTTTTGGCAAGGGTTTCCAGGAATATATAGACCGCGGCAGGAAAGAATATGGGATTCATTACATACGAAGTAAGCCAGGTGAAGTACGGGAGAACCCGGATACAAAAAATCTAACAGTATGGTACTATGATAAGGGCGTGAAATCTCTGGAAGTGGATATGGTGGTGCTGTGCACGACGTTGGTGCCCAGCGAGGGGGTGCAGAAGTTGGCTGAAGCGGTGGGGGTTGAGGTGAATGGATATGGGTTTTTCAAGGTTAAAGATGCGGTGCAGGCACCTTTAGATGCCAGGAAAGAGGGCATATTCCTTGCAGGTTATTGTGAGGCGCCCAAGGACATACCTGATAGCGTAGCCCAGGGAAGCGGCGCAGCCATGCGGGCGGCTCAGGTTGCAAGAGGGGGATAGGATATGGAACCGCACATCGGGGTTTTTGTCTGCCACTGCGGTACGAATATAGGTGGAGTTGTCAATGTTCCTGACGTGGTGGAGTATGTAAAAACCCTTCCAAACGTGGTTCATGCAGAGCACAACCTTTACACCTGTGCAGATGATGGTTTGACCTCAATTAAAAAAGCCATCAAAGATAATAACCTTGATCGCGTTATAGTAGCCTCCTGCACCCCGAGAACCCACGAGCCCCTTTTCCGCGCTACCTGCCAGGCGGCAGGATTAAATCCTTATTTATTCGAATTTGTTAATATAAGAGAGCACTGCTCATGGGTGCATATGAAGGAGCCGGAAAAAGCAACTGCTAAAGCCAAGACCCTTATCAGGATGGGGGCAGCAAGGGCAGCTCTTTTAGAGCCACTTCAGGAAATGGAGATTAAGGTTGAGCCCTCTGTGATGGTAATTGGAGCCGGAATTGCTGGCATGACCTCGGCGCTCAGCCTTGCAAATCTTGGTTTCAATGTCTATCTGGTTGAGAGGGAGAAGGAGGTCGGAGGGATGATGAGGAATCTTTATAAGCTTTTCCCAACTGGAGAGGAAGCTCTCAAGTCTCTTGAGCCGGTAATAGAGGCTGTAAAAAGCCATGAAAAAATCAAACTGCTTACCTCATCCACCGTGAAGGGAATTGAAGGGTATGTTGGAAATTTCAATGTGACGGTTGGTGATATTACCTTCAAAGTCGGTACCATAATTGTTGCAACTGGAGCAGAGGAGTTTGAGCCTGTGGGCTTATATGGTTATGGGAAATATCCAAATGTAATGACCCAGCTCCAGCTCGAAAAAGCCTTGAAGGAAAAGACGATTGAGCCGCCAAAGAATGTGGTAATGATCCAGTGCGTCGGTGCGAGGGGACAGGGGGTTTCTTATTGTTCGAGAATATGCTGTATGGCAGCCATTAAAAACGCACTGCTTCTCAAGGAGCTTTATCCTGAATCCGAAGTATTCACCCTCCACAATGATATCCAGATTCATGGCGTTGAACATGAAGAATATTATAGA
This sequence comes from uncultured Candidatus Methanoperedens sp., assembly GCA_964431955.1. Lineage (GTDB taxonomy): Archaea > Halobacteriota > Methanosarcinia > Methanosarcinales > Methanoperedenaceae > Methanoperedens. Next base: position 2,922 of record CAYSLW010000199.1, read on the forward strand.
AAAGCCAGGGAGAATGGGGTCAGGTTTCTCAGGTACACATCTTTGCCGGTTGTAACAGAGGAAAATGGTCTGAAGGTGAAGTTCTATGATGAGCTCCTTGGGATGGATTCGGTACTTCCGGCAGACCTGGTGGTTCTTTCAACGCCTCTTGTCCAGCACCCGGATGCTGAGAACCTGTCAAGAATGCTGAAGGTACCACTGGGCATGGATAAGTTCTTCCTGGAAGCCCATGTGAAACTAAGACCTGTGGATTTCGCCACAGAGGGAATTTTTTTGGCAGGCTGCGCCCATGCACCTGCCGATGTATCTGAAAGCGTGGGACAGGCTCTCGGGGCAGCGGCAAGAGCCGCTATTCCTATGGCAAGGGGTTCAGTTAAGGCAGAAGGCATAACAGCAAGCGTGGATGAAAGGCTTTGCAGGGGATGCGGCGAATGCAAAAAGACCTGTCAGTACAATGCCCATGAGCTTGTTAAGCAGGACGGCAGGTTAGTATCTAAAATTAATGAGGTCATGTGCAAGGGATGCGGTGCATGCGCAGTAAGCTGCTGTAACGGTGCGATAACAATGAAGCATTATCGAGATGAACAGGTAGACGCGATGATAGATGCCTTATTTGGAGTGGTGTGATGGAACCCAAGATAGTGGCTTTTTGCTGCAACTGGTGCAGCTATGCTGGTGCTGACCTGACCGGAGTTTCAAGGTATCAGTATCCTCCAAATATTTATATAATCAAGGTCATGTGCTCTGGCAGGATTGAACCTTCCTATATACTGCGAGCATTCGAGCATGGAGCAGATGGGGTGCTGGTTACCGGCTGTCATATTGGTGAATGCCATTATGTCTTTGGTAACGAGAAATGCCAGAAAAGAGTTGAGATGACTTCAAAGCTTTTAGAAACCTTGGGGATTGACCCGAGGAGACTCCGTCTTGAATGGATTTCTGCTGCAGAATGTGCCAAGTTTGCCGATGTGGTTACTGGTTTTGTAGAGGATTTAAAGAAGCTGGAGCCAAGTCAGGCAAAGTGTTAATGCCGTTTATTTAACGTATAGGAAACTATAAACGCATTTTGAGATCAAGATAAACGATTCCCGT
>CAYSLW010000200.1:0-1165 GCA_964431955.1 uncultured Candidatus Methanoperedens sp.
GCAATCCGTGTTCTATCTCAATCGTTGAGCTTTTCCTTAAGGAAGAAGTCTTATCCACTTCACCTCCTCGCCGGTTTCGCATATCGAATTTATAACCGCAGATGAACGCGGATGAACGCAGATTGGTTGAATTGTCATGCGCCTCCATGTTTTATTTCATGATATTTATCATATACTTGTTTTGAAATTCCGGCGCCGTCGATGATGCCGGGCGCGCGCCGTTTATCGTTTTGTATTGCGCCGGGGGATAGCGGGAGATGAGCCTGTCGGAGCTGGGCGGGGGGAGGAGGGGGTGTTCGGCGGATGAGAAGCCGTGAAGCTCTGAGGGGGTGGGGCGGATGGAGACAGGTGTGAGGGGGAGCAAATTATTGTTCAACAAAAAATACTTCCTGTGGGAGGATTTTTTAAATCGACATCAAGTCCCACATCATCTTTTTTATAGAATTGCTCGTCCAAAATTCTAAAGTATCCAATTTTACATATTTCCAAATCTTCTGGTTTAGATGGCATCCATTTTTCAAATCGGATACTTACAGAATTTGCTGCTATGCGTTTACCAAGCCTTTTCACAGCAAAACGTCTCTCCCATCTATCTTCTTTGGATAAAGCATCTGTAATATCATCGGGTAATTTTTTATCTATAGACGAAATTATGAAGTGCTCTTGATGCTCATCACCCCTTAACAATTTCTTGATATTAACTGGTTTTTCCTTGAAAACATGAAATTTGGCAACATATAACGCTTCTGCACACGGAGCACATATCGGAAAAGCTTTTCCTGCATTTTCACTATCAACGCCAGGGAAAAAGCCTGGTTTATCTACATTTGCAATATTTATTCCGACCCCATCTCGTGATAGAACGTTTGGAAACAATTCTCCTTCTTTGCTACACAAACTACACTTAGTACCTGCCAAATTAAATGATTTAGCTTTTTCTGTTTGATAGTTTATTTTTTTGTTTGCTAAAGCCAAATCTAGAATTTCTTTTATTTCAGCATTGTACTTTCCATTTGTTTTTACCGAAAAAATTTTGATTTTCTTGACATCTGCTGCTCATCTTACAGTTTCAAGAAATGACTTCTTTTCTAAATTTCCATCTTTATCCAGCTCTCCAATTTCGACTTCATTGGAAGTGTATATTTTAACTACATTTTGTAACCAT
>CAYSLW010000200.1:1265-4010 GCA_964431955.1 uncultured Candidatus Methanoperedens sp.
CATCTGCCACAGATTCTATTTTGAATGTAATTTTTTCACCATCGATTGAAAAGATTCCTATTTGTTCATCGATTATCTTTTCAAATTGAAGTCGTGCATAAACTCCATGCTCAATGGCTTTATTTCTTTGATCGATGTATGCATCAACAGATTTCAATGCATCAGGATTAAAATCGCCTTCAAATCGATCAATCATTTTTAGAATCCCAAGTGTCCTTATCGCCTCAATCACTTGCCATCACCCTCCAGCCCACACTCTCCCGCCCCCTCTCCGCTCTCCTCCCCGCCCCCGTCGGCGGGCTTTACACCAGCATTTTGGATACTTTTATTCAAGATATTATCGCCGCCCTTGCAATTAATCTGCGTTCATCTGCGGTTCGTGATTTCGATACGCATAGCCTGCATCGGTTTCCTATTGGCGCCACAACATTCAAAACTAATGCTAATAGTTATCCTGCCCTAAACAAACCTCGGTCTTGCCGACAACCTCGCAGCAAGCGGATGCCTCTTGAAAGGAAAAACCGAAACCTCATTCGATATCCTATCGTTCAGCTCCTGCACGCTCATCTTTACGTTGGCAGGCTTATTCGGGGATGATTCGCTCCTCACAGTAACCGTAAGATTGTCATTGCTGACCTCTTCATCCCCTACAACAGCCACATATGGAATCCACTCCTTCCCAGCATCACGTATCTTCTTGCTCACCGTCTCCTCGCGGTCATCAATATCCACCCTCCAGTTCAACTCCCCAGCCACTTTTTGTGCATATTCCAGGTGCTTTTCCGCGACCGGGATTATTCTTACCTGCGTAGGTGAGAGCCACATAGGGAACATGGGAACTATACCTTTTTCCGAGTTCATGTGCGCCTTTTCAAGGAGAGCATACATGCATCTCTCGATGGCGCCGCTTGGCGAGCAGTGCAGGATGAAGGGTCTTTTCTCCGCACCTGTGGAATCGATATATTTTATGCCGTACCGTTCTGCATTCTCAACGTCTATCTGCACAGTGGAAAGAGCGCTGGCTTTATCCATGGCATCCATATAATTGAACTCGAACTTCAGCACAAAATAGAAGAATCTATCATCCCAGAGTTCTATCAATACAGGCTTATTCACGGTCTTGACAAGCCCGACTATGAACTCTTTATTTTTTTCATAAAAATCCCGCGTGAAACGAATGGCTACCTCGTAATCAGAAAGGGACAAGCCGATTTTTGAAAGTACGCTGATGCACATATTGTACTGTTCGTGAAAGGCAGTACAAGCCTCGTCCATATCTTTGCACAGCGTATGCATATCAGGCATGGTAAATGCCCGCAGGCGCCGCAAGCCCACAAGTTCCCCGCTCTGCTCTTTCCTGAAGCTGTATCGCGTGAGCTCCACCATCCGAAGCGGCAAATTTCTGTACGATATTGTCATGTCGTGGTTCATGAGGAACTGACCGAAACATGCAGCGAAGCGAAGGAAGAGCTGCTTCTTGTCTGCCTCTATGGAATACTGACGTGCAGGGAAGCGGTCAAGGTATTTTTTCAGTGTGGGGTGGTTCATGTCGTACATCAGGGGCGTCTCCACTTCCATTGCACCCATTTTTGCAGTTTCTTCCAGGACATAGTTTTCAAGAAGGCTTTTCATAAGTCTTCCCTTGGGGTAGAAACGCATGTTGCCTGAGTCAGAGCCTGGTTCGTAATCCGCAAGCTCAAGACGCCTCATGAGCTCGACATGCGGAGGTATTTTATCCACTGCACGGCTTTTATGAATCTCGTAATTTACGAATTTTTTAAGATTGTCATGCCCTGCAAAATCAAAGTCCTCGGGTTTTAGGAGTTCACCCTGCGGCGTTAATATATGCCAGTATGAAGTTGCCTTAGCCTCGGATTTCAATGCCTCCGATACTACTTCTTCTTTCTCCTTTACCGCAGCAACGCATTTTTCCTCGCCTGCCCTTATTGTTCGTGAAAGTTCCGACAGCGGGTGCCCCTTGCATTTTATGGTAAAGGATTTGTACCAGCCGAAAGGCGCGCGTTTTACTTCAAAGGCGGCTTCCTTGAGCAATTCTTCAAGCTTTTTCAGTATTTCAATCGCCGTCTTTGGGGATGAGAGGCTTGAGCTCAGGTGTGCATACGGGTATAACATCACACGGTTTGTCTTGACCTGCTCGGTGACTTTTCTTATCTCCTCCGCGGTCTGCTTGGCGGCATATTCGATGTTTTCTTCGTCGTTTTTCTCAACAGCCACAAAAACAGTCAGGGCTTCTTCCATCCGCCCTTTTTTCAGGGCGTCATCTATTTTTTCAGCAACGGGCGTGCTTCTTTTAGTCTCGTATTCTATGTAGTCTGAATGAATGAGCAGTATCTGCATTGTAATCTCTCGCCTTTACACCGCAGTTAAGCTTAAAGTTTTGTCGGTTTTAAAAACAGTTTCAATTCATGTTGGTGGTTATTCCAATGTGCAATATATCAAGGTGGTTATGGTCAATTGTAGATACGTTTACTATTTCTTAAAATACCTGTATGTTTTAAAGATATTTTAGATTAATCTCTACGGAAAACCTTAAAATGATGACTTACATCTATTAATTTTATGATAAATCTAAAATGGTTGTTATCTGAGCAGGAAATGTGTATGAGAGGGAATCTTCTCGCCTATGAATTTGCATCTGTTCCCTTCGCTATCATTTTAGGAGAAGAACATAGGGATTACCGAAAAATAACATAGCAAATTTTATTATGTGAGCCATCATATATA
>CAYSLW010000201.1:0-4008 GCA_964431955.1 uncultured Candidatus Methanoperedens sp.
CAATGCCGGGGATAAACTGCTTGTCAGGGTCGAAGGGATTGTGAGGTACGGAGAACAGCAGGTTCAAGAGCAGATAGAGGAGATGGTAGGACACTGGGAAGGTGAATGACAATGCGCCATGCACTTAAACAACTTGATGATGGTGTGCGCCGCCGTTTCTCAGGAACGTTCGTGCGTTTTGGGGAAAAGTTGGGCTGGAAAGGGCGCACGCTGACTACCTTGCTATTGAAGGATATCAGGGATGCGAATAATAAGCTCGTGTGCGACCATCTGTGGTTCAACCTGACGAAAGAGTTCGATAATCTTACCTTAACAGAGGGTACTGTTGTTAGTTTTGATGCTAGAGTTAAGCAATATTACAAAGGTTATCAAGGATATCGTGAGGATGTTGATAAGCCTGTGGAACGGGATCTTCGTCTGGCGAATCCTACAAAGGTTCAGGTCGTGCCTTATACGGCTGAATACGAATCAAAGGTGAGAGCAATGCAAAAGACCTTCCTTCATGACTTAAGAGGAGAATTTCTATGAGCCTTAAAAGCGATAATCCATTAATTGTTAAGGTTGGTGACTTAATCGATAAAAAGCGACCTATTGAAGAGATCGTTCACGCCTGCAAAATCGCAGTTGAGCAAAAGCGATTAGGTGAAACAGGTATATGGCATTTATTAAAAGGCGATGAACATGAGGTTTATTGTGGAGAAAGTAGTGTAAACACTATCGCTACCGATGATGTTTCTATCGTGGAATGCCCTGAATGTTTAAAATTATTTGGGGAGGCGAAACAATGAACGTATTTGATGTTTTCTTTCGGGTATCATTTTCTGGAACCCGTAGGTGGCTTGCATTTGTTACGCTCGCGGTAGGGGTAATTTTTACTTTAATAGCTCGTGGAGGGTTGTAAATGGATACTATAAATTTAGAAAATATCGTTCAGGAAAAGGTGAAGCAGCTCTGCGCCAAAAATGCAGATTATGAGTCTCTGCTACGCGAGGTCATTAAGGCTGACAGATCATGTGAAAATCCCGGCTGGCAGTACAAGGATCTCCAGAATGTCTCCGGAGGTCACTTGAATGCGATGGTTCAGGCAGGGATTATAATTCAGACCTACCAATCAAATAATTATACTCACTGGCGCCTCTCGATTCCGCATGAGGAACTTGAATCTATCTTAGATGATATCGAATTGATGAGGCTTGAGTGTGAAAAGAAACAATTCGAAGCTGAACGGCAACGCATGAAAGGTGATATTATCAATCCTGAACTCATCACTAAGTTTGAGAAGATGCTGGCTGACGGCACGGATATGCTCGATTACTGGAGCAAGTGGATCAATCCGAAGATTGATGGTATGCTTGCAGTTAAAAAGGCCCTGCTATTATGTATGGCAAGCCATGGCGATAGATGGGGAGACCGCGGCAGGATTCACGTGCTTTTATATGGTTCACCTGGGGGTGCAAAATCGGTTCTGATGGAGTGGATCGTGTACTCAATAGGCGCTGAATTCGTTAGCCAGAGGGCTTCTAAGGTGGGACTGACTGGTGATGCAAGCGGCAATGAAATAATGCCTGGTGCATTACCGAGGGCTAATGGTGGTATATTGTGCATTGATGAGCTGGATAAGTTTTCTCATAAAGATAGGCAGGGACTCCTCGATGCAATGGAACAGGGGAAAGTAAAGATCGATGTAGGCAAGATTTCAACGGTTTTAGCGGCTGAAGTTCGGGTTGTATCGGCTGCTAATAGAATAGACGATTTTAGTCCTGAATTACTGGACAGGTTTGATTTTAAGTTCGAATTACAGCCTGTAACCGGTGATGAAGAGAAAAAGATGACATGCTCAATAGTAGATAATTTCTTCAGGAGCAAAGAAGGATATGACGGTATAAGCCTGAAGAATTATCTTACGTGGATTGGCAGCTATGAACCTCAAATATCCCCTGTGGTCAGAGAAAAGATAAAAACCCTTATGTGTATGTATCTCGACCTTGATGAAGCAATGAGGGGCAGCCCACGGAAAAAACAGACTATTCTCCGGGTTGCCTATACGATAGCTAAACTCAATAAACGAGAACTTCGTGTTAGTGATGTAATAGCAGCCATTCAAACCATTAATCCAAGTCTTAATGGTGGGAAATTAAAGGCTATCGAGCAAATAGTAGTGAATGAGGCCGTTCGTATGGTGCAGGGTGAGGCATGATGTTTGAAGGATTAAAAAAGCGATGGAACGAAGCATATCAACAAGCTAAAAAGGATTATGAGGCTGCGAAAGACAATGACATAATCAGGATGCCTCCTGCTGTGTTCGAGAATGGGCATGAAACCACTCCAGTGAATCTCAACCCAGCGCCCTGCTCTTCGCCCTCTTTCGGTGATGAACCACCAGGCACACCCATAGATACTGAGATCACTGCGCTCGTGGCTGAGATGAACCGGGTGGGCATCCACACAACATGCTCATGCCAGGGTCATGATGGTGAGGCTTATATCGGCATCAGGCTGGGCGATGGTACTTCATACAAACACCGCAAGGATATTTTCGGACCGGGTCAGGATGAACTGACGTTACGGTGGCGCCGCAAATGAGAAGGATTTGGTTCGTTCAGCAGGCGAGATTACACTGTAATTACCTGCCTCTACGATGGGGTTTAAAGCAATATTCAGATGAACAAATGGAAAAATTGTTTTCGATGTTCAAGCCCGATGCGCCCGATCATCCAAAGCAGTATTGTAAGAAGCTGTACACAACACGAACTCACCGGCTATCTGGTGAATATTATGTTGTGGAGGGCAGCAGGTTCAAAGCAAAACCTGTTAAGCCTGAGATCAAGTTCAAGGTATCAAAAGTCGCGGAATTGAATTTACATGGTGTTATTACAGTCCCGCCAGGGCAGGAATTTGATCTTTCATGGAAAACCTTTGCCGAAAATGATCTTGGTGTCAAAGGCGCCACGTTCGAGCAACTCGTCACTGAGCTCCTGCGCCTGAATAAAAAAGCGACAATAGATACTATTTTCTATATCAATCTTCTCGAACCTGTGGGCTGATACAATGTCCCGCTATCCTGATGGTATCTATGTCAAAAGAAATGGTAGCAGAAAGACATACGAAAAAGATACTGGCATTATCGTATCACAACAACAGCCCAGGATTGATTATTGCAGGAAGCATCACGGTATCATCCTGCGCATCGTCAGAGGGCTGCCTGCATGCATCAAGAAAGGCGGCGAGGTCGTGCATCAAGGAATTGGGTGCAGTGGGTGTGCGCTGAACAAAATTCGGGTCGGTTTTCCGCATCGGTCGATTCTGTTGTAGTTCTTTGTGTACCTGTAACTACAACATAGAACTACAACATAAGTTTATTTCTTTTTGACTATCTCGATGGTTTTCTGGCTACTGATTGACTGGTTAATGAGCTGCAATTTGCTGATTTCCAGAATGGCTATCATATCATTAAAATCCATATTGTTGGCCTGTATGTTTACGCCCTCGTTTGTGATCGTTATGACAATCTGGGAAGGCGGCACTTTCTGATCTATTGATTGCTCTACTTTATGCAAATTCTCGAAGGCTTTATCTGCCCGCCTGGTTACAAATACCAATGCCATTCCGCCGCCAAGCAATGAAATATATGCAAATACAAGATTCGAGGTAACTGCAACTGCATTATATGTAGCAGCAACCAAAACTATTCCGATTGCTAACATAAAGATACCTGTCCATCTGATTGTACGTAAATTTTTATCCATTTAATCACCTTTGAAATACCTGATACTCAGATCCTCGTCAGCTCGCATCATATCCTCACGGATCAGCCGGTTCAAGTAATCTTTCAGGCTCTCCTTGGTCCGCGTCAGTTTTTCCTTGACGAGATCCATGCGCACGATTTCCACGCTGGTTTTGTCGCCTTCAGTGAGTTTGCGCTTGGGCATGTTTCGCTCCGTATATATCAGAAACATTCGACCATCCCTCAGCCCACACCCATAACCATGTGCGCCCTTTCTGAATCCC
>CAYSLW010000202.1:0-3993 GCA_964431955.1 uncultured Candidatus Methanoperedens sp.
TTGCGGCTTAAATAATTGAGTAAGTTTAATAAAAATTATTGACGAAATTTATTAAACTGTGTAAAGAGCATCAGGTTTATAAGAAAAGGAAGCGTGATGTTATGAAAGAAAAAAAGAGAAGAATATTATGGAGCTTGGTAATGGTGATATCCCTGGTCCTGTGGGGTTGCGGGACAGGTTATGCAGTAACAGGTCGCTGCGACAACTGCCACACAATGCACAACAGCGATGGTGGTTCACACATGATACTTTTAGGCGCGGGTGAAACAGACGTAACCCCTAAAGATACTCTTCTCCGTGGAACCTGTCTTGGTTGTCATTCAAGCACAACAAGCAACACTACCATAACATTAGGTACTTCTACCGCCCCTGTTGTCTTCAACACCGGAGGATCCACGATAGACCCAGGGACCTCACAAACATGGTCAGGGGCAACTAATAACCTCGCTGGTGGTAACTTCTATTATACGTATGGCGCAACTGCAGCTATTAATGCAAAGGGCCACGATGTAGATATGGTTAATGCTTCTGCTGATGCCACTCTTGCTAGCACCCCTCCTGGTTATCTCGCTGCAGACGACGAAGCCTCTACTGACTACAGCTCTTTGAGCAGGCTGACATGTGCAGGATCGCAAGGCTGCCATGGTGACAGAAACGTGACAGGTAGTTATGCGGCTATAAAGGGTGCGCATCATACTAATGCAGGTGATAATCTCAATACTGCTACTACTATTGGTAATAGCTTCCGGTTCCTGAAAGGCGTAAAGGGCTTTGAGGATACTAACTGGCAGCAGAGTGCATCTACTTCTGACCATAATGAGTACTATGGTGCTACAACCGCGGGCACCTTAGCAAGCACTTATACCATTAGTGCCCTCTGCAGGCAATGCCACGGACTCTTCCACTCGGCTTTAGGGGGCCCAAGCCCATGGACTAGGCATCCGACTGATGCGGATGTTATGGGAAAAGGTGGCGAATATGCATCTTACAATACTGACAATACTGCTGGCACATATAGCCTCGAGGCCCCTGTTGGTGAGGTAGGAACACTTACTGGTGCTCGATCGGCAGTCATAGCTACTGAAAGTCCTGTAATATGCCTAAGTTGTCACAGGGCACATGGAAGCCCTAATGCAGACATCCTGAGATGGGACTATGCTGGAATGGTTGCAGGTTCCGGTACTGCTGACACGGGTTGCTTTACGTGTCATACTGCGAAAAATGCGGATTAACCTGATTTTGTAAGAGAGGTAGATTAAAGAGGCATTGTGCTGAGCACAATGCCTCTTTTTTATTTGCCCTTTTCCGGGCTCTCAGCCTTTTTCATCTCTTCATCAGCCAGTGTATATAATCCCTTTGATCTGTATGTTATGCCTAAATTAAAGTGTGCATCAGAGAAATAAGGATTTATTTCAATAGCCTGTTTGAATTCCTCAATCGCCATATCTGTCCGGCCTTTAATAAAATAACATACCCCAAGGTTGTTATGAACTTTTGCAAAGTATGGTTGCCTTGTACCATAGAGGGCCTTTTGGTATTCAGTTATTGCTTCATCGTATAAGCCTATGCCCTGATAGGCTATGCCGAGATTATAATGTGCATACGAAAAATAAGGGTTAAGTCGCAGAGACTCCTTCAGGAAGGGAATAGCTTGATAGAACTCCCTGTTGCCAAGGTAAGCCTGGCCAAGATTATTATATGGCCTGTCCTTGCGGGGCGATTTTTTGACAACATCCGACCACAGCGATAAGTCATCCTTCCAGACAATATTCCGTTGATAAGCAGCGCCGCCAAATACCGTTATTAGGCATATCAACACAAAGACTTCAACTAATAAATGCCGATTAGTCATTGATCGCTGACCCGTCTCTGTTGACCGTTTCTAACGATTTTTCTTTTATAATCCTCAGATTGTTAAGAGCCTCTGTATCATCAGGTTTAAGCTTTAATACCTTCTTATATTGTGCAATGGCCTTATCAACAATGGCCATAGACTGGTAAGCAACGCCAAGATTGTAATGGGCATCCACGTTGTCTGGATCCAACTCTAAGGCGTGCTCCAACTCAGAAATTGCCTTTTCTGGTAATCCCTTAAAACCATAGGCCGAGGCCAGATTGATGTAGGCTGTGACATAATCAGGTTTGAGCAATGTAACTTTTCTATACGCCATGATGGCCTGATCAAAAAGCCCCTTTTTTGCATAAACATTTCCGATGTTAACGTGTATCTCCGCATAGTCGGATCTGAGATACAGCGCTTTGTTGTACTGGTATATAGCCTTATCCAACCATCCTTTTTCTAAGTAAGCATTACCAAGATTGATATAATAGACCGCGGTGTTTGGTTTCAATCTAAGTGCCTCAGTGATTTCCAAAATGGCTGCATCTATCAGCCCATTATCAACATAGGCTTTACCCGCATTGTTATGGGGCCTGGCTTTGGTGGGAGATTTCTCGACTACATCCGACCAGAGGGAACGATCTGTTTTCCAGGTAAAATTACGCTGATAGGTGGCAAGGCCGAGTCCCGCCAGAAGTACTGTTATCGCCAGGAACTCAATATATAGAGTCAGTTTCATTGGCTTCAAACTAATCCCACCATTTTCTTGCTCCCGCTCTTTCCTTTCAGCTTTCAGTCTGCGATCTCCGATTAACGCTCTCGGTTCTCGGCTCTTAGCTTCTCGAGCCTCTCCCTGGCCCGGACATTACCAGGTTCAAGATCAAGAACCTTCTCATATGCCCGAACAGCCTCAGCTCTAAGCTCTACGCTCTTTACTCTCAGCTCTACGCTCTCCGCTCTTCGATCATACGCAAAGGCCAGATTAAGCACGGTTATGGGATCATCCGGTTTGAAACCAAGGGCGCGTTCAAAGAGTTCCACCGCTTGATCCAATTGCCCCATTTTGGCATGGATGACCCCAAGATTGGAAAGGGCTTCAGAATAATCCAGCTCTAATCTTAATGCCTCTTTGTAGTGTATGATGGCCTGCTCCAACAACCCCTTCTTATCATAAGCCAAACCAATATTGTAATGCGACTTGGCGTGGTCGGGGTCGATACTAAGGGCTGCCTGATATTCACGGATCGCCATATCAACAAGACCCATCTCGTCGTAAACGGCACCTAAACCAAGTCGTGCCTTAACATAGTCCGGTCTTATTTCAATCGCCCCCGCATAACTGGCGATAGCCAGCCGGTGTGACCCCATCTTAAAATAGCAGGACCCGAGGTTGAGTAATGCTTCGATCGAACGGGGCTGTAACTCAAGGGCATTCTTATATTCGGCTATTGCCTGATCTATCCGGTCCGTGGCCTGATAAACCTTTCCCATATTATTATAAGTCTTATCAGCTCGCGGGTTCAGTGCTAATGTATATTTGAATTCATCCATAGCCCGATCATATTGTTCCATTATTGCATAAGCATTCCCCATGTTGTTATGACCTCTGAACTTTTCTGGGGATTTTTCAACCACGTCAGACCAGAGAGAGAAATCATCTTTCCATACAAAATTTCGCTGGTGTGCAGCAGTACCAAATACCATAACAAACCCCATCAGCACAGCAAGTTCGATGTATCTTGTCAGATTCATTCCTCATTTTTCCATAAATGCTTAATTCTATGTAGTTCGCCCAAATTTTAACATAGATATTCTGCTGATCATAACTGCAATTAATAAAGCAAACCCTATTGATGGGAGGTAAAGGCGATGTTCAAAAATAACATCGTAGATTACAACAAAACTTGAAGTAACCGAAAGCGTAATAAAAAACCAGGCAATAGCAAAAGAAACCAGTCTGGCTTTCCGGTACGTCCATATGGAAATGGATGCAATTGAAGACAGGAGAATGAAAAAAAGAACTGTCGTAAGATCTAAGTGCCTGATAATGGGCCAGTCATAGTCCAGATTGAGATTTGTTGGGATAAATAACAGCTTAATATAGTATGGAATAACGTGAAGCTGTGTCATAAGATACTGAAAAGAGGTAACAG
>CAYSLW010000203.1:0-3961 GCA_964431955.1 uncultured Candidatus Methanoperedens sp.
CAGGATTGAAATGACACACTGCCAGGTGACAATCCCTGAAAAAGCCGCAGTAACCATCAAGGGCTATTTTGCAGGACCGCGTTCGCCGCTTGCAGACCTCTACCTTGCCGGGACAGATACGGATAACCGGAGCATGGGAGTCACAAGGGCAGGGTATTCGGTGCTTGAACTGCTGAAGGCTATGAAAGAGGATAAAAAAATTTAGCTTTTCTCTTTCCTTCTCTTCATGCAATCAGAAAAACCAGAGCCGAGAACTATAACAATCCCTATTGTGAAAACAAGAAGACCGAGAAGCTTCGGATTCGAGTAATGCTCTTTTATAAGAAGCAAAACTCCAGCGTGTAGCGCCAAAAGACCGAGAATCAACGACGTTATTTCTCTGTATTTCTGAAAAAGCGTGTAGAATATGATACCCCCAACCCACGTTCCTATGCCGAGATACTCGTATGAGTTGCTCTTACCAGGATCGTAAACCCTGTAGTATAACCCAAGAAAGAAAAATAAAGCCCCAAGAACAGCTAATATATATCTTCGATTTTTCATCAATGCTGCTTCAATACACAGGTATTTTAATCTTCTCTTTTCACTTCGACCTTTATCTCTCGTATCAACTTTACGCCAATCCCGCTGATTCTGCCGCCTGCTGATGCGACAAAGGTCATAAGCACGAACCAGAGACCCATATTTACAAGCTTGCTCGAATCCCTGCCTGAAATCAGCTCTGTCTGTATCGGCGGCGCGTTTTCGCCTGTTGGCAGTGATATGGTAACGCTTTTCATTTCAATCACCGACGGCGGAGGCGTAGCTCCTGTATATACGTTGTACATGGAATAAACCGCCCAGATTATAAGAATCAAACCCGCAATGAGCAAAGCGTAGCCAACTGCTTTGTAATCCTTTATTTTCAATTTTTCAAATATGTTCATAATATTACACCATCCCTTTTATTAAAATCCGCAGTATATATATTTTTCTTGAATGAAACGATAACTATTTAGACCACTGCTGCCTTAAAATGAAATAAAAAAATAGGGTGAGAGCATTAACCTTAAAGAGTTTCTTTCACAGAGCAATACCGACCCGAGATTATCAGAGCTAATCATATTCTTCAGCGGGCAGGGAAGAACAATAAAGAACGGATTCCTGCAAGGGCAAAACAAGGCAGGGACTAAAAACATCTACGGCGAGGAGCAGATGGCTCTGGATAAATGGGCGGATGATGTTTTAATTAAGGGATTAAAAAGCGGAAGGCTGGTGCGGTATATTGCCACGGAGGAGCAGCCAGATATTATTGAGATTGAAAACCCTAAAAACAATTTTGGCGTTGTTATAGACCCTCTTGACGGCTCTTCCCTTATTGACGTGAACCTTGCTGTGGGGACGATTATAGGAATCTATCCGGGAAATGTCCTGGAAAAAGGGGAGAACATGCTTTGTGCATTGTACATCCTTTACGGACCCCTCACCACGCTTACCTTAACAACCGGGAATGGTGTGCATGATTTTGTTATGGATGAAAAAGGCGCATTCGACCTTACTCAGAGAGATGTTAAAATCCCGGATGGGAAAATATACGCTCCCGGCGCCCTTAGAAAGGACTACCTGCCGGCGCATGCCAGGTTTATCGAGACTCTTGAGAAGGAGGGCTACAAACTGCGCTTTTCCGGCTCTTTCGTGGCGGACATGCACCAGATTCTCCACAAAGGCGGGGTGTTCACATACCCGGGATTCAAAGGAAAAGAGAGGGGGAAGCTTCGCTTGCTGTTTGAGGCAAATCCCATGGGTAAAATAATCACGGAAGCAGGAGGAGCAATCAGCAATGGGAGAACCAACATCCTGTCTATCAAGCCTGGGGCAATTGATGAGCTTACTCCCATATACGCAGGAGGGAAAAAGGAGATCAGCCTGATTGAAAAGCTTATGGCTGAATTATGATAATTAAGGAGGATGTATGAAAAACTTTAGGAAAGTTTTATCAAAAGAAGGGTATGCGAAGCATACCCTATGCCGCATAAAGCGAGGTGTCGCTTTATGAGAGAAAGTGATTTCGCACCAATTCCGGGTTCTACCATTCTGAACAGCATCGCAGGCAGGAAAATGATAATCATGGCGACAAATCCAAGGGTTACCACGGTGGCTCGAGGCATTTTCAGGGCTGCAAAGGATACTGACTCTGCAGTTTTTATGGAGCTTGCGCGCTCCGAATGCGATTTAAAAGGTGGTTACACCGGGCTTACACCAAAGACTTTTTCAGAAAGGGTAAGGCAGGCTGCTGCCGATGAGGAATACGATGCCTGGGCGCTTCATGCGGACCACATCACCGTCAAAACCGGCGAGCATAAAGAAATAGATGATACAAAAAAACTGATCGACGCCCAGATAGAGGCAGGCTACACATCTTTTGCAATCGATGCCTCTCATCTTTTTAATTTCGAGGGAAAGAACCTTGGCGAGGAGCTGGATAAGAATATTAGGGTCACAACCGATCTTGCTAAATACATCCAAAAAAGAATGAAGGGGAAAGAATTCGGGCTTGAGGTGGAGGTAGGCGAAATCGGAAGGAAGGATGAGCATGGTCTTGTGCTCACAAAGCCTGAAGAAGCTGTCGTGTTCATCAAGGCTTTGAACGAGAAGGATGTGTATCCCCAGGTTCTGGCTATTGCCAACGGAAGCGTGCACGGGAATGTGTACGATGAGCACGGGAACGTGATTGAGCAGGTCTCCATCAATATCCCGCAGACAAAGGCGGTCGCAAAAGCATTGAGGGAGAATAACCTGAAAGTTGGTATAGCCCAGCACGGGATTACTGGCACGCCGAGGGAGCTAATAAACCGGGAGTTTCCAAAGGGCGATATTATCAAGGGGAATGTGGCTACGTTCTGGCAGGATATTGTGTTTAATGTGCTGAAGGTGTATGAGCCGGAGCTTTACAGGGATATGTGGAACTGGACGCTTGAGACCTACCGGGGAAAGAACCCTGGCAAGAAGGATAAGGAGATTTTCGGGAGCAGCTGTAAGTTCGCTATAAAACAGTTCTTTGACAGGATTTACAATGTGGATGAGGATACCGAGAGGGGGATTGAGGCTCTTGTTTATGCTGAAAGCCTTATATTCTTCAGGGCGTTCAGCTCGAAGGGGTCGGCGAGTCTGGTCAGGGAGAAGCTGGGAAAGACAAACCGCAGATGAACGCAGATATGATACAAAAGTCTTATTTTGTTTTCTGCTATATTATGTAAAAAAAGTTTCAAGGGGACATAATTGGCGCAGACTACACTCATTCCATATAACAATAAAAACCTGTTTTCTAACTATTATCTTGACAAAAAAGTCAAAACCAGCGCTGAATGGACGAAAAACGACCACATAGCAACTTTTTCCAAAATCAAGGATAAATATGATGCAGAGAAGGCATCTTTTAGCGTTTATAACGAGGCTCAGTTAATAAAACACTTCTTAGACCCCATTTTCGAGATACTGCTCTACGAATGCGAAGTTGAGGCTGCTGAGATGGGTAAGTATCCAGACTTCGCTTTTTTTAAGGATAAAAATACACGGGATGAAGCCCATAAATATAAAGGCGAATATTCTTTTTATAGGAATGCCTTAGCCATCGGCGAAGCAAAACTTTGGGATACGGAACTTGACGGCAAACCAAGCCAGCAATTATGGAACTACCTTGATGATGCGGGGCTGAAATGGGGGATACTTACCAATGGAAGGAAATGGAGGCTTTATTGCAAGGGAAATGAAAAGAAACGAGATGAATACTACGAAATAGACCTTCCATCGCTTCTTGACAGCAACGATATAGAGGGGTTCAAATACTTCTTTTATTTCTTCCGCAGGGATGCTTTTCTGGAACTTCCAGAGATTTTCCTTGAAGGCGTGCTGCGTGAATCGGAAGTCCATGCAAAAACCATAGGCAACAACCTGAAGGAAAATGTCTATAAAGCGATGAAGA
>CAYSLW010000204.1:0-3936 GCA_964431955.1 uncultured Candidatus Methanoperedens sp.
GGATTGTTCTTGTTTGGTACTAATTATTACCAGATGTTATGCGGGTAACTATAATATGAACTCGATATAGTATAGAAGAAATATCATTGCAGCGTATCTTTCCATATTACCCACGATCGCTACTACAGCAACTATTAAGCCGAGAGTGCCGAGAAAATATATTACCAACACACTCTGACCGCCATTTCCACAGTAGCAAGGACAGCCAGTCCTCTTTCAACAACAAAATGCGCTGGGGCAAGCCCCATACCCCACGGAGGCGCCGTCTGAAGGCAGAGGTTAGCAGGTGATGCAAATATTTATAACGAATCGGTATCAAAGAGGTCATGATGGCAATGGCATCTGAAATTAAAACAGTAATAGCCGAAATAAGGCTTCCAAGTGATATTTTATATTCGCTGGGTATTGATAAAGCCCACCTGGAATATTTTGTAAAGAAGAATTTCCTGCTGGAGCTTTATAGAGAGGGCAGGATCTCCTTAGGCAGGATGGCGGCTTTGCTTGGATTGAGTAAAATAGAAATGTTAGGCATCATGAAGGATTCTCATATACCTTTAAATTACGGCGCATCAGAGCTTGATGAAGACATAAAAACCGCTAAAAGACTAGGTATATTGAATGAAAGTAGTCAGTAATTCTTCGCCGTTGATATTCTTATCTGCTATTGGCTTGCTGGATATTTTGAAAACAGAGTTTGGAGAGATTCTGATACCCGAAACTGTATATGAAGAGGTCACTTCAAAAAATTTGAAAGGCTCAAATGAAGTAAAACATGCAGACTGGATAAGAGTTTTTCCAATAGAAAATAAAATATCTCTCTCTTTTCTGCCGATGCTGGATAAGGGCGAAGAAAAAGCCAGCCAGCATGTTAAAGGCATTGGATGCGCCTATTATGCCGACTGGGACTATCAGCAATGGATAGAGCAGTCCGATATCTATTGTGCCGAGGAAAGGGAATGCCATTGTGTTCTGCCCGGCATTTATCACCATCAGGGGCACAGGTATCAGGAAGGTGAGCAATACCTTTTTGCTCTGCCTTATTCCTGTCCTCCATCCCAGCATATCATCTATCATGCCGATTATGGTGGCGATCAATATGCTTGCCACAGTAGCAAACATACTGTATGCCTTTCAACTACAAAATGCGTTGGGCTTCGCCCAGACCCCGGTAGAGGCGCCGCTCTTCCGGCGGGAGGTTACTCTCAGTTGAAACGTTGCCATCTCCTGCAACATAAACTCTGGCAATATGAATTCTTTGAAAACCATCCTTGTTGTGTCATCCCAGCCTTTTGCTATTATGCAAGGCAAAGGTGGGGTTTTGGCGCAGGGAGGGGTGGGGAAGGCAAGCATTCGATGGAGGGGGCGGGACAGCACAAGTATCACATAATAAATATTTATATTGCGGAGCTTCACGAAAGCCGAAGCGATTGGCTCTCTAAAAATTCATTTATTTGCTGAACGAATTTTTCTTTTAGTTTTCTTTGGTAGATACTGAACTGATCTCAAATTTGCCTCTATAGGACCTTCCCATCCATTGAATTTTTCCGGATCCTCATCAATAAGCTTGAGGAGATCATCATCATCTTTTCCTTCGTATCTCTTGGATTTCATAATATTCATTTCGCTTTGTAATCATATATCTCTTTGTATTCAGAAGCCATCCTTGCACTAAACGCTTTAAGTTTGTTTCCACCTAATGGTACTGCTATGACCATAATGAGTCTTCCGAATGCTTCGCCGATTATCTGATAGCGCAATTCTCTATTGAAATATATCTTTCTTTTATAAATCTTACCTTTAAAAATTTGTTCTATTTCATAATCCTTAATACCATGTTTAAAAGCATGCTCGTCGAATTCCAATTCCAAAATCTTCCAATTGACCATAATTCTGTAGCTCAATGCGCATGATGATTTAAAACAGTTCTTACAAGATTTTTAATATACCCTTCAGCAAATTGGTAGCAAAAATCCGTTGCTGTCTCCCGCCGAACAAAATACTAACGCATATACGATGAATATCACTCAAAAATATTAAATCCCCTGCGCCAATACGTCACCATAGCAGCCTTTGCACCCTGCGTTTCCGCCAGTCCCACAGCAGATAGATCACGCATCCTGTGAATGTAAGACTTGAGATGATGAGTCCAGGATAAGAATGGGAGGGGGCTTGAAATAGAGCGTTATGGTGAAGGCATTGCCTGTGCCTTTGGAGCGATGTACCAGGCGTTGGCGCAGGCGGCGCCAATGGGAAGACGAAACAACCATAGACCTGAAAAAAAACCGCAGATGAACGCAGATACGATATGTATCACTTCAAAAATATTAAACTCCCGGCGCCGATGCTTCACCGATGCAAGTTTTCCCGCCACTAATCCGATGCAAGAAGCTTCAGCAGCACTTTTAACCTTCATTCTACCCATAAAATGAATAAAGCGTATATATCGCAATAACCCCCTGCAACAGCAGCACCACAACCACAACCTCGTATTCGTATGCTTTCCCTTTTATTTTTCTTAAAAGCAGGATGGCGATGTGCGGGATGCTGTAAACTTTATCCCTGACCGCAAGTGAGCCGTCGTCTAATAACTTACCATACGATTGCTCTCTAAATTTTCCTCTTGCTTTTAGCAGGAACTCGATATAATAAAGAGAAAAAAGCATAAATGCAGACTTTTCCATGTTACCAAGGATTGCAACTATCGCCACGATTGCACCGACAGGATACGTTAACGTATCGCCGGGGAACACTTTAGCAGGGTATTTATTATAAAAAATAAAAGCGGCAAGAGCAGAAACCGTTGTAACTGCAATCACCGTGGCTACTACATTTCCGTTGCTGTAAGCTATAATACCGAGCGTGGAAAGCATTACTATACCCATCCCGGCTTCCAGTCCGTTGTAGCCAGCCAGCATGTTAAAGGCGTTGGATGCGCCAATCATGCCGATTGGGATTATCAGCAGCGGATAGAGCAAACCTATGTCGAGAGTGCCGAGAAAAGGGAATGCCAACACGCTCTGACCGCCATTACCACAGCAGCAAGGACAGCCAGTCCCCTTTCAACAACAAAATGCGCTGGGCTTCGCCCAGACCCCGGTGGAGGCGCCGCCTGAAGGCGGGGTTTTACCTTCAGTTTAAGCGTTGCCATCTCCTGCAACATAAACTCAGGCGACATGAATTTTTTAAATACCCACTCCTGTTTCTCCTCGTCCCAACCCCTGGTTTTTTATGCAAAGCGAAGGTGGGTTTTAGTGCAGAGAAGGGGAGAGATGCAAGCGTGAAATTGGGGGCGGAACAATATAAATATCACATAGTAAATATTTATATTGGGGCGCTTCACGGAAGCCGAAGCAAACAATGAGTTGTAGATAAAAAACCTGCAGAAAAGTGAGTGGGATATCGAAATAGTCATAAATCGTAATTATCTTCCTTTAGATAGCGATTTATATCAAGAGATCCATGAAAAACTCCAAGAATATCGATATTTCTATCAGGTTTTATCAAATATGCAATACGATAATGACCATAAAGGAGAATCCTGATATGTTGCGATTGATTTTTTTTATAAATATACCCTGACTCAGGAAATTTCTTGAGTATTTGAGCTGTCTCGTAAATGGATTCAATGGTTGCAAAAGCAGCTCGTGGATTATCTTTAGATATATAATTAAAGATATCTCTAAGCCATCTTTCAGATTCAAGAGTCCAATTCAATTCGACCATTTGCGAATGGCCCGCCCCATCTCTTCATTCGAGATCGTTCTGCCATGGTCTGAATCTGATAATCCTTTTTCGATCATTCTATGAAATGCTAATTCTTTAAGGATTTCATCATATGAACTATCTTCTGGCTGGTTATGAATAATATGGATCATCTGTTCTTTTGCAGAAATCATTGTTAACCATATGTTTTACTATAATTTGTATTTTATGGTA
>CAYSLW010000205.1:0-3925 GCA_964431955.1 uncultured Candidatus Methanoperedens sp.
TCTGCATCAACTATTATATCAATCATAATTTGTAATATTCAAAGCAGTTATATAAACAATCAAACTTAATTAAGGCTTATGTCTGGAAATACCATTGGCACACTGTTTCGGATAACCACATGGGGCGAGAGCCACGGTTATGGAGTGGGTGTGGTGATAGACGGCTGCCCTGCTGGCATTCCGCTTGATGAAGCTGATATCCAGAAAGAATTAAACCGACGGCGCCCGGGTCAGAGCGATGTAACCTCTCCAAGGAAGGAAGAGGATAAAGCAGAGATTCTGTCAGGCGTATTTTCAGGAAAAACCACAGGCACTCCCGTATCCATAGTGGTCCAAAATAAGGATATTGATTCGAGTAAATACGAGGCGCTTCGCAGCACCCCCCGCCCGGGACATGCGGATTTGTCCTATGAATTAAAATACGGCTTGCGTGACTGGAGGGGGGGAGGCAGGTCGTCTGCAAGAGAGACGATAGGACGTGTTGCAGCAGGTGCAGTCGCAAAGAAAGTCCTTGCTCTCTACAACATTGAAATCTTCGGTCATGTAGCAGAACTGGGAAGTATTCGCGCAAAGCAAGTTGGTATTTCTGAAATCCGTGAAAATATAGAAAAAAACCCTGTACGGTGCGCGGACTTAGAAGCCGCTGTGGAAATGCAGGCTGTAATTCATGCTGCAAGAAGCGAAGGCGAAAGCTTAGGTGGAATAGTGGAGATACTCTGCCTCGGCGTACCCGCCGGCGTGGGAGAGCCTGTATTCGACAAATTAAGCGCAGAACTGGCGAAGGCATTGATGAGCATAGGCGCTGTAAAAGGCGTTGAGATCGGGGCGGGGTTTAAATGCGCACTTATGAAAGGAAGCCAGATGAACGATCCCATTGCCATTCGGGATGGGAAAATAACGACCCTCACCAATAATGCAGGCGGGATTCTCGGAGGTATAAGCAACGGGCAGCCTGTCGTTTGCAGGATTGCAGTGAAACCCACGCCTTCTATCTCAAAGGAACAGCACACTGTTGACTTGAGCAAAATGGAAGATACAAAAATAATAATACATGGGCGCCACGACCCTTCAATCCCGCCGCGCATCGTTCCAGTGGCAGAAGCTATGGTGGCGCTGGTGCTTGTTGATATGATGATGAGAGGCGGGTTTATAAATCCAGCTATCGGAGATAAGTAGAACCATGAAATTCAACCCAGATGAGATAAAAGAAGCAACAAAAAAAGATTTTGACGCCGCATGGAATTCCGGAAAAAAATATGTTTCAAACCCGGGCATCAACGAAAAATACCCGCGCTCTTCGTTAGAATACGGCAAACCCCATCCTGTCTTCGATACCATCCAGCGCCTGCGCGAAGCATACATGCGCCTCGGTTTTCTGGAGTTCATGAACCCCATTATCGTGGAGGATAGGGACATCCACAAACAATTCGGATACGAGGCGCTTGCTGTGCTTGACCGCTGCTTCTACATAGGAGGTCTTCCAAGACCCAATGTGGGAATCTCGGATGAGAGGATAGAAGAGATAAAAGGCATCCTCGGCGAATTAAACGACGAGGGAGTGGAAAAGATAAGGCAGATCCTTCATTCTTATAAGAAAGGCGAGCTTGAAGGGGATGACTTGGTGCCAGAGATGGCAAAAGAATTGAAAGTCTCGGATTCCAGGGTGGCTGTGATGATAGACCGCGTATTCCCGGAATTCAAGTCAATAGTTCCTGTATGTTCCCAGAATACGCTTCGAAGCCACATGACCTCAGGCTGGTTCATAAGCCTCGGAGAGCTCTGCGATTATCGCAAGATTCCTTTGAAGCTTTTTTCAGTTGATCGGTGTTTCAGGCGCGAGCAGGCAGAGGATGCCGCGCGCCTCGTGGCTTATTACTCAGCGTCCTGCGTGATAATGGATGAAAATGTGAGCGTGGAGGATGGAAAAGCCGTGGCAGCAGGGCTACTATCGCAATTCGGGTTTTCGAATTTCACTTTCAGACCCGATGAAAAGCGAAGTAAATACTACGTTCCTGATACCCAGACCGAGGTGTTTGCATATCACCCCAAACTTGTGGGTTCAAAGACAAAATACAGCGACGGGTGGGTGGAAGTGGCTACGTTCGGGATATACTCTCCGTCTGCGCTCTCGCAGTACAGCATCCATTACCCTGTGATGAACCTTGGAATGGGTGTTGAGCGGCTGGCGATGATACTGTATGATTCCACGGATGTACGCGCACTTTCATATCCACAGTTCCAGTATAAGACCAACTGGGTGATGTCTGACAGCGATATTGCATCCATGGTATATGTGGAGGATGTGCCACAGACCGAGACGGGTATAGAAATACAGGGCGCCATCGTAAAGACCTGCGAGCAGTATGGAAATACTCCTAGCCCCTGCGAGTTTACAGCATGGGAGGGGCAGTTGTTCGATAGGAATATCCGTGTGAAAGTGGTCGAGCCTGAGGAGAATACCAAGCTCTGCGGTCCTGCTGCGATGAACGAGATTATTTCTTACAGGAACGATATCCTGGGACTGCCCAGGACTTCAAAATGGGATGAGGCTTTCAAGAACGGCGCTACCACAGGTATAAGGTATATCGATGCGTTTGCGGCGCGCTGTGCTAAAGAGATTGAGGATGCGGCGCAAAAAGGCAGCGCTTCGGAAACAAGGGTGAGAATCATCAAGGTGCCGTCCGAGATAAATATCAGGATTGACCCGATAGCGCAGCGTTATATAACTGGCAATAAGAAAAAGATAGACATGCGGGGACCTGTTTTTACGACTGTGAGAATGGAAATAATATGAAGCAGACAGGATACGCCTGTGCCTTCGGCGCTGGCACAATAATCAATGCAATAGCTACGTGGAAAGGCGCAGCCTTTGGTATTGACCTTCGAACAGAAGCCGAAGTAATACTCACAGATGATAAAAAGATTAAGGGATATATGGAAGAAGGTGGGGATACAACACTTATCGAGCGCTGCGTTGAACTCACCCTTCTGCGCTTTGGCGGAAATTTCGGCGCAAAGGTTTCAACGAAAAGCGAGATACCTATAGCCAGTGGGCTTAAAAGCTCAAGCGCTGCCGCAAACGCGGTGGTGCTTGCTACCCTCGATGCGCTGGGTGAAAAGCTTCCGCCTCTTGAGGCAGTAAAGCTCGGCGTGCAGGCGGCGCTTGATTCGAAGGTAACAATCACGGGCGCTTTTGATGATGCCTGCGCCTCCATGCTGGGAGGATTCGTGATTACGGATAACAAGAAAATGGAGCTTATCCGCAGAGTGGAGCGCGACTCAGAAGTGATTATCCTTGCGCCTCCGAAGAAAGTATATAGTTCAGCTACCAATGTGGCGCGCTCAAGACTTATAGGGCGATGGATTGAGCATGCCTATAAAGAAGCGCTTGCAGGAAATTATGAGAATGCCATGACGTTGAACGGCTTCCTGTACTGCGCCGCTCTCGGCTTCAGCACAGAGCCCCTGTTTGCTGCGCTTGAAGCGGGTATTGAGGGCGTGAGTTTATCTGGTACAGGACCTGCATATACCGCGCTTGGGAGTTCAGAACTGCTGGATAAGCTTGAGCCGGTGTGGCGGCGCATGGGCGGAAAAGTGATAAGGACAAAGGTAAATAATACTGGTGCGAGAACATGCCGCTGAGAGAAGTAAGGGCGAGGATAGAGATGCTGGATAACCAGATACTCAGCCTTATCAAACAGAGGACGGCGCTGGCAAAGGATGTGCTTGAGGCTAAGAAAGCCGAGGGGAAGGCGATTAATGACGTGGAGCAGAATAAAATCGTACTGGACAGGGTGGCGAATGCGGCGACGGAGAGGGGGCTGGATGGGGAGGAGGTAAAGAGGATTTTTGAGATATTGATTAAGATGAATATCGAAAGGCAGCATGAGCTGAGCGGGGAAGGGAATCTGCCGTGAGGTGTAAA
>CAYSLW010000206.1:0-3914 GCA_964431955.1 uncultured Candidatus Methanoperedens sp.
CGGATGGAATTTCAGAAAATATGCGGGCAAACTTCTTATCAAGCCATCCAAGAAACTTTTATCTCTTCTTTCATATAAACCTATGCATCGACAAAAATCCAAAGGTTTATTGATGCGAAAGGAATACTTTACAAAGTAGACCCAAAAGTTTATGAAATGGAATTGACCGCTTATGATACGAGTTTAAATGAACACGATAACCGAGAGTAACATAGAAACCTTCGCCATCGAAGTACTTAAATCCCTTGGCTGGCAGTATCTTCACGGACTGTCCATCGCCCCCGGCGCCGAATATGCCGAGAGGGAAAGTTTTGAGCAAATCATTTTAACGCAGCGCTTACGCTCAATCTGACCAGATTCAAACCTACAAAGCCACAATTCCAGGCTTATTTACGTACAATGCAGTCTGCATCATATCTGACGGCATGGAATGCAGGGCAGGAAGCGTTTCTGCAGGCTTTTCCCGCTATATGACATAGAAAAGTGCAGACGGCAAAAAAGAAGCATCGCGGTTCATTCCGCAATTGGAAATCCTGATAAAAGGAATGCTGAACCCCACCACCTTATTAGACCTTGTACGCAACTTCATAATATTTGAGAAATCAAAGAAGAAAGACCCAAAAGACGAACATCCAAACTCTTCGGGCTTCTTTTGCACCAGGAACGTTCTCCGAAATTGGCAAACGCCAGAGGTTAACGTTGAATCCTACCACTTTGATTTTTATACCTGCGCCTGGATTGAAAAACTGAGATCAGCGAACCGATGGAAATACCAACTCCATGAGCATGAGCGCCGGTGCCACGCGTCAGAACGACCCCATGAAGACCCCGTATTTAAATACGGGGACTAAAGGAACCTAAATGACCCCCGCGTACATCAAAAGCGCAATTATTATCAAAGTAACTCCTGTAACCAATCGCATCGCAGCCCTCGTTTCTTTCCTGAACTTTTCGACTTTCTCGGGGTTCAAACCGAAAGCAATCGCTGCGCCAAGCACGAGTACAGGAAGCACCACGCCCAGGTTATAAACTGCAAGGTACAATAGTCCTGTGCCCTCGCCCTTTCTCGCCATGTCGAGAATCACAAAATAGACCGCGCCCACGCATGGGGCTTTTACGAGGGAGAACAAAGCGCCGATGAAGAACGAAGCTGGAAGGCTGACCTTCCTGGTCACGCTCTCGGTTAGTCGAATGAAAGCCTTCGGGGCGTAGAAGGAGGATTCCGTATTTTTCCTGAGATGATAGGCATCGTACACATGCCAGAGTCCCAGGGACCCTATCAGAACCACGAGGAAGTTCCTGATGGTATCCTGCAATAATGGCGACTGTTCGAGAACTCTTAAGATGCCTATTCCCACTACCAGGTATGTCACGAAAATGCCGAAACTGAACATTAAAACAATAAGAAGCACATTGCGCCTCCTGCCTGTGGTTGCAAGGGTAATAGAGGCGATGAAAGCCAGTATAGCTAAGAGGCATGGGTTAAAACCAGCCAGAAAACCCACCACAAGAACAGATGGCACTGAAAGAACGATTTTTTCAGTTGAAACATTGGTTGTTGGAGCAGAGGCAAGGTCTATGGCTTCTCTCAAGAGCGCCTCAAGCTTTGCAATATCCCCGCCATAATTTTCGTATGAAATTAGCCTCTCTTTGTTTTCGTTGATGACTACCGAGGGCACCCCAGGAATCTGGTATTTTATAGCCAGCCCACGCCCTTCTTCATTGGCATTGTATTTTAAAAAGTTCACCCTGCCGCCATAGGAGCTTATCACATTCTCAACAACAGGCGTCGCTTTTTCACATGCTTGGCAGCCGGGAATATAGAAGTATTCAACAATTACTATATTCACGGTCTGTGTGTTATTATATGTCAGAGTTATTATATGTAAATCGCCAGCCTGCGCCCCAAGTGTTATTTTCTTGTACGTATCGAAGGTCTTGCTGCCGATGTTTACCGTAGCATTGACCGTATAAACACCCGACGTTAGCGCAGAACACTCCTCGCAGAGTGGAGTATTGAACTCAAAATCAAACCCATTTGCGCCTTTTTTAATGAGGACATCTCTTGTTTCACTTATTAATGCCCTGCCGAATGCATTCTTTACTCCTGATACCGTCAGTTGTCCTTTGCCATCTTCATGCGAATTAAAGTCTAAATGTACTTTTAATGTCTCATTTGAATGGTAAACATCCTGCTCTGTAAATATCGATAGAATCAAATTTGCAGAATCGGCTTCCAGTTTTCCGCCTTTATATGTACCGCATATTTTGCTATATGCTCCTGTAAAATTCTGGGTTTTCAGAATAAGAATTCCGGAAATACTGTTATTTTCAACGACTCCATTTATGCATACCTTTTCCCCCTCAAAACCGCTTGGATTTACTATTAAATCCGAAGGCAAAACCTGTTTATAAGGAGATGGTTCAATGCATCCAGTCGCCACGAAAAAAAACAAAACGAGGATAAGCGGTAAATATTTCATAACTTATAATCCTGTTCCCGTAGTTTTCTATTTTTCGAAAAATCTCCGGAGAAACCTTCTGAACCCTACATCTCTGATATTTAATAACTCATTATCTTCAAGAACGTGAAACTCTTTTTTAATACTCAAAGCCACATGTTTTCCAAGACCGCAGTTCAGAATCCCTGATTCAATAAGTTTCTTTGCACTGGTATATTTCCTTGGGATTTCAACCATATACTTCCCGTTCTGGATAAATACGTTGGAAAACGTATTGGAATCCTTATATTTGGATTTGAATGCGGAAGCATGTTCTTTTGACCATACAAAAGGACCTGTATGTTTCTTTACCTGCGGGAGCGATGCTGTCTCAAGTTCAAACAACGCAATCGCTTTATCTTTTGCCCACACGCTGCTGTTATACACGCGGAAGTCGTATCTATCAAACATCTCCCGAACTGATTCTTCAAGCTTATGAAGCTGCGGGAACAGTACGTCCTCAACCACATCAGGTGCTGCAAATTCAATGGCTATTAACGAAGTCCCTCTTTCAGCAAGGATTTTTTTGAATTCATTATCACCAAGGGGTTCTGGAACCTGCCCGGTGAAATAAGCTTCATCCGGATTTTCAAGGAATTTACAGGCTTTATCTATGAAAATACAAAGGTTATCAAGCGAGAGCGCCGCTGCGACATTCCGCGCAGGGTCTGTGGCATCAACCACAACCAGAGGGTCTTTGTGCAAAGTTCCGCCGTGCTTTTCGATATCAATGGTAATGTCGGGCTTCCATTCACATGAGGACTCAAGAACCTTTATGAATGAACCGTAGTGAATTATAAGCAGTTCCACGAGATAGCCTGAGAAACCATGGGTCTTGAGCTCAGAGCCGTAAACCCCGATGCCTTTCATGAACTGCTTTAACAGCAGCACCTCGTCCTCAAGCCCTTTGATCATGGAGGCAACGTAAATATTGTGGAAAGGCGTCCTGTCAACTGCGGATTTTATATCCGAGGCGCGCTCAACATTAAAAGCAGGAACAAGATCAACCTCAAAGCCGTCAAAGAGCGCATGGATGTAAGGATGTTCTGCATAACGTTCTTCAAAGCTCTGCGATACCTGCGCGACTTTCCGTGCGATGTAGAGCCCTTTTTCTTCAAGCTCTTTGCGTTCCACGGAAGGAGAGAACATGATGAAAATATCAAGGTCATGCTCGCCAGAGATCCATGTCCCACGAGCTGATGAGCCCACAAGCTGCGCGCTGGCGCTGATGCCTTCCTGCCCGGCGATGGAATTAACTCGGACGATTATGCTTTCCGCAAGAGCCACAAGCCTGGCTTTTTCTGCTTCGCTTGGTTTTATGCGTGAAAGGATTGAGGCGCGGATTTGGTTGATGTCGGTCATAAAGGGTTACGCCCCTTTAGGACGTATAGGGTATGCTTTGCATACCCTTCA